>NZ_NQLZ01000006.1:0-85972 GCF_002276395.1 Paenibacillus sp. 7541
CCCCTTCTGAAAACATAAATTTATGCACTGCACGCAAACCATCTTGGATGCATAGATGTTCTATTCAAGCACGGTCCAAATATCCAGTGCCGCCAGACGAATCGCCTCCAACTCATGATTCCGGTATGCTCTTAATCGGTCAGTGCAAGCCTTGTTCCACAATAGCGATGTTCCGGCAATCTTAAGCAAAGAAAGCCCGATATATTGGGCCGCAAACAGCTGCCCATTTCTTAAGTAGTCCACCAGGGCCAGCATGGCCTCCGGACTCCAATACGCCTGACTGGCACTGGCTGCCTGAGCGATCAGCCTATAAGCGTAGTCAAGCAGATACGGGTGTGAATCCACCAATTGAATCACAGGCTCCAAATGCAGGGCAGCCAGATCCGCCCGGTTCCATTCAACCATCGCCAAATATAGCTTAATCACGGCTGGTTTCAGGGTTTCTTGGGATTTAAGAGCATCAATCAAGCCCGTATATAGAGGAACAAGCACCCGCCTTGCATTGGGAGGCAATGAGGTCAGCTTGTCAATCAAAGCCACGAGACGCTGTCGCTCCGGAAGGTCTCTCTCCGGAGCAGCATCCCACTCGGTCTTCGTCTTCATGTCGGCCAGCTGTGTGCAGACGCTGATGACCTGATCATTCACCTTTCCGTCATAACATGCCGCAATGAGCGTATCCATCGCGGCCCTCCATCTGCCTTTGTCCTCCATATCCAGAATCGCTCTGCTTGCGGAGGCCGCCACCTTCTCCTCACTTCCATTCACCCATTGGCTCATGACTTGGAAGGCCTCTCTTGCCACAACAGCATCAGCATGTCCTGCGATCTCGATAATCAATTGTAAATACCTTGACCTGTCCTGCACGGGAAGTCCACCAGCATATTGGTTAAGCAGGCTTCTTGCGATATCACGCTGCGGAGAAGCAGCCATGTCACGCAACATGGTCCAGCTGCGTTCATCATCGAGCCATTGTCTGGCGGCATGACCTATGGCGATCGTCACGTCTTTGTGTACATTCGGTTTCTCGTATTCGCGAATGAGCAGCGTCATGTTCTCACTGCTTTTATAAGCTCCAAGCAAGCGAACGGCCTCTTTTCTCACCGTGATTTTCAATTTCTCACGATTCAGCAGATCCGACAGCATCGATGTCAGCGTCACCGGGCTTACCCTGCGCATGCATCTAGGGATCGAGTACATGGCAACCCGGGCACGGTCTCCATCGAGATGATCCAGCAATACAGGAAGTGCCTGCTCCGGCTCTTCCCATAACGAATAGGCGTAAAGCGCTGCCTCAACGACATGCACTTCTTGGTCCTGCAGCAGGACCTTCAGTTGATCGGAGCGATAATCCGGCATGACGGCCAAGCTGCGCATCGCCGACGCACGTTCATGGAAACTCCGCTTGTCATCCAGTGCCACCCGTTCCAAGAGAGAGGCGAATGCCTTTTGCTGACGCGGGAGCCACCGATGAAATCCATTAGAGGCGGGCACGACATAAATCGTTTTTCCTGATAAATGCTTGCCTTGGATGATGTTCCCCGAGATGAACGGGGTAAGCCACTCCTGACGCTTCAGATGCAGATGCATAAACACATCGTGAAATGAGATGAAGGATGGATCTCTGTCCAGCAGTTCTCTAACCCTCGCATCCCGAGTTCTATACGGCGCCAGCCAATAATGGACCGCCTGCGTCGGTACCACCTTGGCCTTCAGCAGCTCCTCCAGCAGAAGCTGCAGCTTCGGCAATCGATCCACGGCTTTTCCGAACAAATCAGCCATATGCAGGACCACACTTACGTTTTCACGCTTGTTCGCCTCTACCCCAAAGGCATAAATCTCATCAAACAACGCTTCCAGTGCAGAGCTTGGGATGCTATCCCAATTCATCCAGAAGAGCGCAAACTGACCGTCGCGCATCGTCAATCTTCCAAACGTTCTCAGAGCGAACTTAAACAGCACGCCCTTCGGCTCCGCGGCATGTTCACGCAGCAGGGCAAAAGCCAGCTTCTCCGTCGCCGATCTTGTCCCGTACGAAGTGTCCCTGGCTTCCACCACGCTATCCACCAGCACAGTCAGATCGTTCACATGCTCTTCTTTAAAGATGGGGGCCGGACAGTTTGAGAGCTCGACCATCACTTGCCAGCGCACGGGATCCTGGTCGTTCTTGATTCGGGTCAGGAAGCGCAGCGTCTCATCCATTCCGCTTCGGGATAGCGCCGTGCACCGAATGAGATGGACATAAGCCGCAGCACGCTCATCGCTATTATTCACCTGAACGGCTTGCTCCAGCTTCTCCCTGGCATGAACGATCAGAAGACGTGCCGTCGTTTCGAGCATGTTCTCACGGTCATCACGAATGTCGCGAAGCTCCAGCATGCGGGCAGCTTCCTTGTCACGCAGCCGGTGCGGCAGTACGTCCAGCAGCGGCATGGGGAACACGCGCGTCTTCCGTTCGTCTTCCTTATAAGCGGCATGAAATATCGCTTCGCGACAAGACGGGGCAAGGGTATCCAGCACCTTGGCTAGATGCGCCGGCTGATCTGCAAGTAGTGCCGCCAGTGTGGTCCACTGCGCTATGGTGAACATTTTTCGTTTTTTCAACACGCCTGCCGGAACGCCATGATTCAGAAGATATCCCCGCGCCTCCGCTCGTGTCAGCAGCTCGAATACATCCTCAGGGCTGGCCTGAATCAGAATGCCCAATTGCTGCTTGAGTACAGGATGAATTATTTCCTTCGGCCAAAGCTGCAAGGCACATTCCAGCACGATTGCTGGTCTTGAAGCACTCAGCACTTCAATCGCGGAAGAGAGTGTCCACCATACACCGGCCTTTTCCCGTTGTGTTGCGTTCTGTAAAGCATTCTTGAAATATGCTGCAACCAGATCGGGATGGTTCTTCGTTAGGAGCCGCCAATTGTGCAAAGCATACCCCAGCTGCGGTAGCCTGGAGTGAACCGTCTCTTCTTTGCACACGGCCAATAATAAGGACGCTTCTTGTGCCCCCCACCGGTCGAGCACGAGCGGCAGCAGCCGCTCTGCCCAATCCTGACGATATGTATTCACGATGCTCCGCAGCAATTGGCGTCGGCAATGATAGGACATCATAGCGATTTCAGCTTCAATCGAATCGTCCGGATCTGTCACCACTTCTGGCAGCAGTCTAGCCGCCCGCCCTCTGACCCCTGCCTTAGGGTGCTTCAGCGCCAACATAACCGCACGGGCATCGTTCACCACAGCCGCTCCCGTCAAGGCTAAATGCGCCTCATAGGCGGTGCCGCTTTCGAGCAAGGATACGAGCAGCGCCGAATAATCCGCATCTCCTGTATGCTGGCGTCCCAGAAGCGCCATCCGCTTCATCCTGTCCGAATAACCCAGGGAATCCAGCTCCGAGAGCAACAGCTCTTTGTTCATCAGATCATGGTTATCTATCATTATTTTCTCCCCTCATGTTCCTGTAACCGCTCCCTAATTTCTCCGCATGTGGTCGACTGACCGCCGTCGTGCAGCCCGATTAGTACAAGTTTGCCTGGAAGTATATAACTTCTTCATAAGGGAAGGCACAAAAAAAAGATGCCTCGCAAGGGCCATGATAGGCCCTCTGAGTCATCCCTTTATTAGCTCAATGATGCGGATGGTTATCCGAACTTACTCGTTCCAATATTGCTTGGCAATCTTTTGACCCTGATCGATCTTCGCCCATTGCTGGGCTTCGCTTAGCTCATTACCGCCATCGCAGGATGCAAAGCCGCATTGATGCGAGAGCAGCAGTCGATCCTTATCAAGGATTTTGGAGGCTTCGTTAAGCAGACGGATGACGCGTTCCTCATCATCCAGCGTGCTTGTTTTGGAGGACAGCAGGCCCAGAACAATTTCGGTTTCCGGTCTGTCCTTGAACACCTCCAGTGCCTCAATTGAACCTGCACGATCATCATCCCACTCCAGGAAGAAGCGGTCATATTTCAATTGCTTCAGGAACAGGTTGGCAATTTTCGCATAGGATCCACCGCCCATGTTGCGGGAATCGTAGTTCCCCCGGCAGTTGTGCGTCCACATTTTCAAGCCCAGGCTATGTCCGAAGTCAATCAAAGTATTATTAATATCAATGAACTCCGTGGCCAGCCCCTGTACTTCCTCTTGGTTAACATGCTCCCCGGTAAACGGAGAGTTCGGGTTGTCGTCTGCAAACAGCTCCCACAAGCAATCATCGAATTGCAGGATCTTGCCGCCTGCCGCAGCGAATTCTGACACAAATTCCTTATAGGCCTTCACCAGGCCCGCTTTGAGCTCCTGCTTGTTCTGATACACAGCATCGGTGCCGCCAATGTTATCCGACCAGGACAGCTCACCGTAGATATGCGAAGGGGACGGCACACAAAGTTTCGTTTGGTGATCGCCTGCGAAATCCTGCAGCTTCTTGAACAGCTTGATGAAATGATGGTTCTTGCCGCTCAGCGGGCCCGTAATGCGCAGCCCAATATCCTTGCGTGTCTCATATTTCGAGGTTCCGTCCACATCCCGGAAATAGTAGCCGTGGTCGGCGATATAACGCTCAACTCCAGCAAAGCCCCATACAAAATCCAGATGCCACATCGACTTGGAGAACTCGCCGTCCGTAACCACCGACAGGTTGTGCTCGATCTCTTTCTTAACGACCTGCTTGATCGCCTCTGTCTCACACTCGGCATACCCTTCAAAATCCTCATAAAACGGGTATCGTATATCGTCACGATGTTCAATCTGTGTTTTATATTTCAGCAGTTCTTCCGGACGCAGCAAACTTCCCACGATTTGAAACTTATCCGTCATGTAAATCCCCCCATGTATTGTATATCGAGAATCATATCATGAGGAGCGGCGTTAGAAGGCATACCAATAAATCATAACTAGCTATAGGTAAAAGCTATAACAAAAAGGATACGGAGTTCTCCGTATCCAGAGAAGTATATGGCTCACAGCATACTCCGCCGCAGCTCATAAAAGTACTGCACAGCGGGATGCTTTAGCTTTATTGTTTCCGCCATGTTCAGCATTCGCTTTTTGCCAACACGCCTGTCCATCAAGGCTAGAATATTCAACAGGATGTCACGGCTCTCCAGGCTTTCCTCTATCGAAGTCGCTAAATACGCCGTCGCTGCTACGGTAAAGTTGGATTTGCTTAATGCGGCCTGGGCGGACAGAAGCTCCTTGGCAAGTTCGGTTATTTTGCGGTTTCTTGCAATCACCTGTAGACGATCCTCGGGAACGGTTCCTTTCGTATCCTTTCGGACCGCTTCGATTTCATCGGGGGTGACAGGAACCTGGATATTCGGGTCATTCTTGATTTCCTGCTCGGTCTGATACCAACGTATAGGGCCTGCTGTATCACTCATATTGAGCACATTCTTCTTATCGACGGCCAGATAACAAATGCCGGGTTTATCCGGCAAATAACGATAACTGGTTGCCCGGTACTCGACCCTTCCATTTAACGAGGGAGAGAGAAAGCTCTCCAGCTGCTGCTTTAATTTGCTCCAGGCCATGGATCCTCCTATGTAACAATATTTCCTTTGCATAAAGTTCAACCAAATTGCGAACGCGGCATCATAGGCGCTGTTCTTCCGATATGGTATAATTAACCATACAACAGAATGGCTGTTATGGGCGGTCGGCTAGTCTCCCGGAAGGGAGGTGATGCCTGTGGAGGTTAAGGATGCTTTGACATTAATGATGCAATTCGGTTCGCTGCTTGTCACGCTTATCGGATTGGTCGTCACGATTGTCTTGGCATTGAACCAAAACAAAAAGAAATAGGCCGCCCTAGGCAAAGGTGACGACCTATTTCTGAACCTTGTACAGCCTACCGCCCTTAAAAGCGGCTGTTGTCAGGAGTGGGGATGTTAGCAGCATCCTCGCTCCACTTTATTATATACATATTGTACCATAAAATTACCCCGCATTGTAACTGCAGAAAAGTCCGAGATCCATTCCGGTGCGACGAACGCCCCTATAACAGCGTCTCCGTCGTCAGCGTAAAACCTTCAATGACGGCATCCTCATCGACCTCAATCAGAATGCAGCGTTTCCCCTGGTAGTTCACCTGCTTCACATACCTTAAATCCTGCGGGCTGAGCGAGATCGTGGCGACCTTCGTATTAATCTTAATCGACTTGGACGAAAATTTAGGAATCACACTGCTCGCCTTCAGTTCATAATTCCGGTCATCCACCACCGTCTCGAACGCTCGCTCCACCTTTTCCGGTGTCACGTCCTCCACACCGCTGACGGTCAGCACGCGCTCCACATCTTTATAATCCAGCCTCGGCGGCTCTTCCGCCTCTTGGTTGCTTTCAATGACAGCGTTGATTTCCTCATATACATGGGCGAGCGTAGCGGCGTCGAGCTGTTCGCCCGCCACTTCCTTCACGATCTCCTCGAAGACGCCCCGCTCCTCCATGGCGGTCATAGACCTTTCGGCATTCAATACCTGCTCGATGAAATGCGGGTTCGGATCATTCGATTTGCCCGTGCAGTACAGAATGCGATTCACATCGGAATAATTGTCCGTCACGCTGGGGTAGAAGAACCCCTGCTCCGGTGTACTCAATTTAATAATCGGATCCACGATGACATTGTACTTGAATTCCTTCTCTACATAATCGAACAGGAGCGTCTTCCGGTGCTTCTCGGTGGAATTGACGCTGCACAGGATGAATGGATGCCCGAACACCTCATCCTTGCCGGTCTCCTCGGCTTCCTCATTCCGGGCCTTGGTCGGACGGTAGTAAGTTCCGCGAACGAACGTGACAACCGTATCCCGTTCATACTTGGCATCCTCCATCATTTTGTCCACCAACATCAGCATCAGGTCCTGCCACTCTTCCGGATCTCCTGTCGACAGCCCTTGGTGGAGCATCACCCGCGTCGGTTCCCCCGTATCCGCCTGAAACTTCAATTCGAACAGCTTATGATCCAGTTCACCGGTCAGCAGCTTTTTGAAATTGCCCATGTACAGCTCCTGCTTCTCCCGGTCCAACAATTCGAACGGCTGCCGCTCCCAGTGATAGATTTCGTTCGTTTCCTTCATAATGTATACGTTCAGAATGTCGTCGATCTTCAGCAGATCGTTATCGAGCTTAAATTGCTTGCGTATATGTGCGACTTCCTTCTTGATCATAGTGTGTCAGACAACTCCTAGAAAGTTAAATTGGCTCTACCAGTATATACGATATACACCCCCTTCGCTAGCGAAGCTGAACGACTTGCCTGCCGATTCAACAAGCCCTCTCATTTGATTACTATATTTAACCGAAGCCTGCATAGCCCTCTTGTTGCAGCCAGTTCATAGAACTGTCATAGAGCGTATGCCAAAGAATTCATTTGTGAAAAAATGACACCATTTGAGGGTAGCACAAAATTCCACCGCCTGTGTATGGCCGTGGAATGATATGATGGGGGGACTGGATACCGGGTCATAGCTCCCCCTCTTCTTCTTTCCGCCAAAGCGAACCCCGACATCCTCGCTGACCCGCCGTGTTACTTAATGATCCTTACCATAATTAAGCCCTAGGCGGTAAGCCTGATTCAGCAGCATGTCATAGTGCTCAGGCTTGGAATCCAGGGTCTCGTATAGGAGTTCCACCTTGGAATTGGACACACCGCAATAATCGGCAATGCCCACATTCAGCAGATGGGTGATCATTTCATCATAGTTGCGCTTTTGCATCTGCTCCTTCGATACGCCTGCCAGACCGATCCACAACACATGCTCATGATGAAGGTGGTTGGCCCCATATGCAAACCCATTGTTCCAGACGCGGTCAATATATCCCTTTAGCATCGCCGGCAAATGCCACCACCAGACTGGAAAAACAAACGCCAGCGCATCATGCGCCTTCATCCGGTTGATTTCCTTCTCTACTTCAGGAGAGAAGATCTGTTCCGAAGCGGTCCAATCGGGCTCATCTGCGCCTTGCAGAACCGGATCAAAACCAATCCTGTGCAAATCCAGCACCTCCGCCTCATGACCCGCCTCAGCAAGACCTTGTACGAACCGATCAGCCACCTTGAAGGTCAAGGAATCCTGCCTCGGATGTGAAACGACAGTTAACACGTTCATGATGGTATCCCCACTACCTTTCGCAATCGCTCATTTCTAGCCATGATCTCTGGCTGATGCTATTATAAACAGTAAGAAACGGGGCTGGAAGAACGCACTTTGAAGTGCTATAGGGAGATGCAGGTGCCCTAGGAACATGGAGGTGCCCTGCGTAATTCCCCTTGCAGCGACAAAGGGACGACCTTGACCTAAGGGACCTGACCTAAGGAGCGTATGGATCCCATGGATTCGGCAGGTTGTTCCGAGCCCAACTCAGCCTTTTAACGGAGGTTTAAGCGAATGCGTGAACAGATGGATGATTCCGTTCAGAAGAAGTATCAAATCGGCGTGGAAGCCGCTTTAGAAGTCATGGGTGGAAAGTGGAAGCCGCTCATTATATATCATTTGATGACAGGACGGAAACGGACGTCCGAGCTGCGCCGGTTAATTCCCGGAATTACTCAGAAAATGCTGACCACGCAGCTCAGAGGTCTGGAGAAGGATGAGATCATTACACGCCAGGTGTATAATGAAGTCCCTCCGAAAGTGGAGTATGAGTTAACGCCCTACGGCTGGGGATTGAAGCCCGCGCTGGACCATTTATGCTATTGGGGTGAAGATCATCTGGATAAAATATATGGAGATAAATCCAAGGTGCTGGAGGAGTTCCATGACTCATGAGCCGCGCGCTCATCCGGATATCTCCTCCTGTAGCCTAATTCGCCAATCGTCCCCTCACCCTGTATCCCGCGATATTCATCGATACATTGATATGAAACTCCAGATCCATCCCGCCCCCATCCAGGAACGTCATCATATACGTCACCACATAAGGTGTCTCAATATAGAACAAGGTTAACTGAAGTGTGTTCTCATTCTGCCAGACGGCGTAGGTTACAACCTCCTGCCGATGCAAGGCCAAATCTTTATGAAAGACATCCTGTGTATGCATCGGCCCTGAATAATCAAAAGGCAGCACATGATCCGGCTCATCTGCATAAGTCATGACAAGCTCCAGCTGCTGCGCTTCCTTGAGATAGAAGGAAACGGTTCGCAATCCACGCGGGTTATCGTCCATTAGGTAGCGGCTGGCATGCACAAGGGGCAAGCGGACGGGGACCGGCTGAGGCGCAGGGACCCGGCTGCGGAGATGGGCCAGCCGATGCTGCAGCTCGGCATGCGTTTGCGGGTTATAGGATACGCCGCTGTCCAAGCGATCGATAATATACGCATAGATCAGATCCAGAAGGGTCTGGAGCGGCTGCATGCTCTTGAAGCTGGAGGTGGCGGCTATGACGATATTTTCCTTAGGCGCTACAAAACATAACTGACCAAACCCGCCATCCCCCCGGTAACACCCGCGCCGGCATATATGAAACTGGTAGCCATAGCCCTGGGCGGAATCGATGCGCACTGCCCCGGCACGATTGTCGCTTTGTTCGGTGGTAGCCAGCTCCAGAAACCGCTCGGAAACTACCCTTTTACCCTCGTAGACACCTCGGTTCGCAAGCATCAGACCAAATTTGGCGATATCTTCGGTTGTCATGCTAAGTCCCATGCCGCCGGCCGTGATGCCGAGAGGGCAAGTCTCCCAGACTGGATGCTGGATTCCGAGCGGTTCGAATAGTCTGGGCATCAGATAATCCATCATATCCTGGCCGGTCGCCTGCTTAATGATCGCCGACAGCATATAGGTTGAATGCGTACTGTAGCGGTAGTGAGTCCCCGGTTCATGCTCGACATCGAGAGCCAGGTAGGCGGTTACCCAGTCCTGCTCCTTCGCCACTTGATCATAGATGTTATCATGGTGCCCTGCGTTCATGGACAACAGGTGATGCACGGTCATCTTGGCGAGATTCGGTGAGATGACATCCGGACACTGGTCGGGGAAGAAAGAGATCACAGGATCGTCCAGGTTCAGGAATCCCTCATCGGATGCGATGCCTACGGCGATGGCGGTGAAGCTTTTGCTAAGGGAAAATAATAATTGCGGGGTATCCCGCCGATACGGCGGCCGCCAGAATTGAGCGGTAGCCTTGCCATCCTGCAGCAGCACAAAGCTGTTCACCTCCAATTGCAGCTGCTCCAAGCGGTTCACAAATTCGATGAGCGCTTGCGAGGACAGTCGATGATTCTCAGGGATATCTGTGATTAGTGCCAATATGGACGCCTCCTGCCTTTTACTTCTTTATGCCATTTCAATCCTCATAGAAGGATAGTACATGAATTGACCGAAACTCCCCGTCCGGAACAACCACCCGGCCGCGCTGAAAAATTTTCATTGAAAAGTGGATAAACGGCATGGTATAGTGATTGGAAATATTTTCATGGAGTTGAGATGATGCGTACTCTTCCGATCGATCCTTTATTGCTGGACTTCCCTGAAAGTTTTGAGAGCGAACGACTGTTGATTCGTGCCCCGCTATGGGGAGATGGTGCGGCGGTCAACGAGGCGGTCCGTGAAAGTGTCGAGGAATTACGACCATGGATGCCCTGGGCGCAGACCGTTCCGACCATCGAGGAATCCGAACTTAGCATTCGGCGAGCGAGGGTGCATTTTTTGGAGCGCAAGGACATGAGGCTGCATCTCGTGCATAAGTACACAGGACAGCTCATCGGCAGCAGCGGGCTTCACCGCATGAATTGGAAGTCGCGGAGCTTTGAGATCGGGTATTGGGTGCGCACTTCTTGTCAACAACAAGGCTATATCACCGAAGCCGTACATGCCATAACCCACTTTGCCATCCGCGAACTGCAAGCGAGCCGGATCGAGATCCGGTGCGATTCGCGCAATACGCGAAGCCGCCGTGTCGCGGAGCGGGCAGGCTTCACCTTAGACGGCATTCTCCGGCAAGATATGCTGGGCGTCCAAGGCGCGCTGAGAGATACGATGGTATTCTCCAAAGTACGCGGAGTTGAATTCTAGGAGAATATGCATACCGCGCTGGGATGAAGAGGGGAGCCCTCCCCTCTTTTGCAGCGCAGGGAGTATCTTTATTTCACCCGCTTGATCGATACCGATTGATCCGGGAAATGCAGCACCACATTCCCGCCGGATGAGAACAGCACCTCGAACGATAGCATCGACTCGTTAACCGGCATAATCTCCTCGTATAACCAGTCGTCGATTTCCGGATGCATCACACACTGATCGTTATCATAGTTGAGATGCTGGTACTGAATATAGGACACCTTATCGAAGCAGAGGCACCACAATTCCTCATTCTCTTCGTTATCAATATCACTGGAGAGCGTGAAATGCACGCTCATATCATGCAGGCTCCGATGTTCAATATCCATCTTGGTCAGACGGTAATCATGAAATCCCCACGAGTTAAAATGGGCATACACATCCACGGGCAGCCGGGAAGAAAGCGTCTTCAGAATAGCACTGTAGGCTTCGCGGTTGTGCTGCCACTGCCTGTCCACTTCTTGCCGTTCTTCCTCAGGAACGTTATCCGTATTCTGCGCTATAAATAAATCATATCGAAAATATTTCATTTGTACTCTCTCCTGTCTGAATCATCTTATCAAGGCGAGTCAGGTTATATAGGTGTATATTCATCCA
The DNA here is from genome assembly GCF_002276395.1 of Paenibacillus sp. 7541. Lineage (NCBI taxonomy): Bacteria > Bacillati > Bacillota > Bacilli > Caryophanales > Paenibacillaceae > Paenibacillus > Paenibacillus sp. 7541. The sequence goes on from NZ_NQLZ01000006.1 coordinate 11,643, forward strand.
CTATAGCTGGGTTTGGGCCGCATTTCAAATTTGCGGTTCGGTGATACGCTCTGCCTAAGCCATTTTCAGATAAACAGGAACAAGCCCCTGCTTCTCTCCACAGTAAAGGTGGCAGAAGAAGCAGAGGCTTGTATGGTTGTTATCCGTGCGTACTCGAATTAATTGCCCGCTGCACTAGCTCCGGCAATTCGCCCGAAGGTGAAAATATCCGTAATCGCGTTGCCGCCAAGCCGGTTGCCTGCATGAACACCGCCAGCTACCTCACCAGCTGCGAACAGGCCTTCAATCGGGCTGCCTTCGGTATTCAATACCTGGGCCTTTTCGTTAATCTCAAGGCCTCCCATGGTATGGTGCACCGATGGAGTCCTTGGTGTTGCAAAGAACGGAGCGGTTTCCAGCTTATTCCCAAAATTCTTCTTACCGAATTCTGGATCGAATTGGTTGTCTACATAGGTGTTATACTTCTTCATCTCGGCCACAAAGGTATCCACCGGAACCCCCATCTGCTCGGCCAATTCCTCCAGGGTATCAGCGACGAATATATTCTTGTTCTTGATCAGGTCTTGATAGTTATCGCCCCAGCCTGTCTTCCCATTCAGATCGGGGTTACCCAGCGAAGTATTATCGCTGATGATGAAGAAGGTTTGATCCGTCTGCTCCAGAGCAGCGGCAGCTAGCACGTCTCTTTCCGCGTACTCGTTCACGTATCGCTTGCCTTCCTTGTTTACGAAAATCTGGGTTTCCGCACTCCCCCACACGCCGCCGGACAAGGCCCCTGTTCCCGGCTGACCGCTCGGCATCAGCTGGATAAAGCCCATGCCCCACAGGCTCGCTCCGACTTCCTTACCCATAACAATACCGTCGCCTGTAGCATTCGTCGTGTTGGTTGTCAGAATATTGGCATCCAGTTCAGGCCAGTAGTTATTGTATTCCAGAACCATTTCCGTGTTCGCACCAAAACCGCCAGTCGCCATAACGACGCCCTTCGAAGCCATTAGGGTGACCGGAGTGCCGTCCGATTGCTCGGCAGTCACGCCCGTAACTCTGCCATTTTCGACAATCAGTCGGGTCGCTTTCGTATTCAACATGATTTCCGCGCCGAGATCTGTCGCTCTTTTTTCCATATTGTTAATGTAGCCCATTCCGAGTGGTTCGACGTTATGGTGAGTTCTAGGCCACAGGGCACCCAAAACCGTACCGATGCCGTCCTGGAACTTCACGCCATGGCTCTCCAGCCACTCAATCGTGCTATAGCTGTTGGACGTGAGGGTATCGACCAGTTCGAATTTACCGGAGATTTCTTTGCCCTCCAGATCGGTTCGTTTGCCGCCGATATAGGTATGAATCGCATGCAGCTCTGGGGAATCGAATAACTTGCTCGTATCCCCGCTCTTAAAGTATTCCTCAATCTGTCCCTTGAGTGTTCTCAGCGTATCCGCATAATCGCCGAATTCTTGCTCGTCGAAGGCAAGAATTTCCTCGAGCTCATTGGTCAGCGCTTTGGTCATCTCAACATTAGGCTGTCTGACCGGATCATAGGAGTTGAATTCGCCTCCCGAACGAAGGGTGTTCCCGCCGAGCGAAGGTGATTTTTCGATCAGAATAACCTTGGCTCCGTTCTCCGCAGCCGAGACCGCAGCAGCCAGACCCGCTCCACCTCCGCCGATCACAACAACCTCGGTGTCCTTGGAAATCGCTTCCTTAGCAGCCGATTTAATCGGTTCCCTGTTCTTTAATTCATCGATATCGGCGCCGGCCTTCGCCAAAGCATCGGCAATCGCCTCGATCAGACCTTCGCTGGACACGGAGGCGCCGGACACCACCTCAACCTTCAAACTCTGTCCTTCTACTATTTTCTGCGGAATGATATCAAAGACCGCATCGCTGACTCCCTCCGTATCCTGCTGCTCCAGCACTTTGACCGATAGAATCTTGCTGGCATCAACCGTCACCTCTACCTTAATCGTACTATGTAGGCCTTGCGCTTCCCCCGTATAAGTCCCCGGCGTGTAAATCCCCTGGGGATCCGCCGTTTCAGCGACCTCTTCCTTGTCCGAGCCGCTGCACCCGATCATACTCATAATCAAAATAAATACGAGTGCTACTAAAAAACTTTTTCTTCCGTACTTGCCCCTAAGATGTCTCATGCTACCTACTCCTTCTCGTAGTTTGTTATTTTTTTCACAATATAAGTGAAAAAAATCACGAGTTTGCCGAAAGCAAATTCGCTTACCTGATGATTATACACGCTTTGTTTTGTAAGCCATGTGCTATTTTTCACTACCTTAGTGTTAACGGTAATGGCAATACGCTGTTAGCAGGTCCATGGGCGATATACACAAGACCACGTCTCGCATGGCGTGCAACCGCTCATCCATTTTCATCAAAATAAAGAGCTCAAATCAGAGATCAGTGCTTGATTTTCAGTGAAGTATGCCGCTACGGGGAATGAGGGGACTTCCGATCGCTGCCCACCCCCAGATTTCTTGATTACTACCGCCTCAGCGGTTGAAATCCGGGGACAAAGGCGAGCGCTTTGCTTCTCCAGTCTCCCTCTTCCCCTTTGCTTCAAGCCTGTTATGATTTCAAGCACTGGTAATTAGGTTGGAGCCAAATAATCCATGGGCTCACACGGAGAGCGACAATCTCTTGGACTTTGTGAGTATAATTGGCTTTCAAATTTCAATTCACGCTCTCACATGGAGAGCGACTGTGCATGCCTGGAACGAAGGGACGCTTGATGAATTATTTCAATTCACGCTCTCACATGGAGAGCGACAGGAGGAAGAGATGTGAGTGATTTGGGATCTAGATTATTTCAATTCACGCTCTCACATGGAGAGCGACAGCGGGCCTTGCGAAGCCTTGAGCCACAAGGCTTCGCATGCCTAAAAGTGCGAACCTACTTTGCGAGCACGAATTTTTTCATTAATTTCAGCCAAAATCTCTACAAACCCTTTAATGACGCGGGGTGCGAACCTCCCAGGGATTTGATGTGCGCTTGGGGTTCGCACCACTAGAAGATAAGCGGCTCTTCTAAATCTATCGCCGGCTTGGCCCCAATGTGCTCTACTTTGGTTTTGTAGTTATTGCCTAACCGATAGAAGCGCAAGCTATCTTTTTCTTCATCAATTAACTGGGTCAACTCCAATTTCAGAGCAGTGAACTGGGCTGCATCCACAATGCACTCAAACACGGAGTTCTGCACCCGCTGCCCGTAATTCTGGCACGCCTTGGACACTTTACGCAGCCTTGCAGCACCTCCTGCCCCTGACGTTTGAACATCATAAGTAATGAGTACAAGCATTAGGGCTCACCTACTTCCATAAGAATGGCGGATACTCATCTAAATCACCGCGCAAGAAACGAGCCAATAATAAGGCCTGAACGTAGGGAACCAGCCCCCAAGAGATTTTCTCACCCAGATAGGGATGTGTAATACTTTCTTGTTTCTTGGTTTGCCATGCTTTCAGAAACGATTTACGCGCCTCGTCCGTCATCAGTACAGCTCCGTTTTCTTTTGTAACAAAATCGCTGGCTGTCACTTCTTTTCGATTGATCAGCGATAGCACAAATCGGTCTGCATAAATCCCTCGCAGCTCTTCCATTAGATCCAAAGCCAGTGAAGCGCGGCCAGGACGGTCTTGGTGCATAAAGCCGACATAAGCGTCGAGGCCCACGGTCTCCAGTGCCGCAGCTGTATCTTTAGCCAAGAGCGTGTAAGCGAAAGACAACATGGCATTCACTTTATCCTTAGGCGGCCTCCTGGATCTCCCATGAAAGAAGAAGTCTTCTTTCTGCTGCAATATCATCTGATCAAACACACGGTTGTAGTAAACCGCCGCTTGACCTTCCCAGCCTCGCAGACTTTCCAGGTTATTACTGTTACGGACTTCCCGCATAATGTCCGAGAGCTGACCCGACACGGTTTTAAATTGTTCAACATCAATTCGCAGCGGATATTCCCGCGTCATACGCTCCAGGATCCACTTATGGTTATAAACTTTCCCTGTAATGAAGTTTCGTGCGATCTTCGTTGCTTGCTCTTCATGATCAGAAATTCGGTACTGCGTCTTTCGCAAAATGACGTTTCCCCGGCTCTCACCGATCACTCTTGCCAAGAATCTGCCACTTTGTGTCAAGAAAGTGATGGAAATATTCCGCTCAGCGCAATACCCCATTAGCGCAGGACTAGCCCCCGTGTATCCAAAGCTGACGATGGCCTCCAAGTTATGAAGCGGCAACCGGCCCAGCTTCTCATCACCTTTAAGCAATAACACATTGTCACCATCAAGTGCCAAGTAGGTGTCAGGCTGAGTGACATACAACGTATTAAGCAGCTTCCTCATTCCCTCAGCCTCCCCTCGATGTAGCTTTGGACGGAGCGTTTATGCATTAGATTAGGCACACAGATATGCTGTAAGGAGCAATTTTTGCAGAATGGACCTGTCTTTACCTTCGGCGTGTGACGTTTATCGTAGTAATGATGCATTTCCGTTGCCATTTGTCTTACTTGGTCCCGCAGCATGTCACTAATCGGAACTTCGATGCGATGCTTGATCTCGTTGTAGAATATGTACCCTGTGTCCACACGGCACAGCATCATCTCTTCCAGGCACATCGCTTGGGCTGCTAGCTGAATGACGTCTTCGTCTCCTTTTTTCGGCTTCCCCCGCTTATATTCAACCGGGTAGACCTTATAAGTACCCTTCACTCCCGCCAGCTCTACGCCATCCGGGTCCTGGATAAATTCAACCACGTCACAAATTCCACTAAGCTGCAGTTCCTTGGACTGAATCGGCATTGCGCGAACAATCAACTTGTCTCTACGCTTTTCTTTGATAAAAGGTTGATCCGCTCTATGATGCAAGTGCTGACCTTCAATCGTTCTAGCATTCTCTTCCCACTGCTGCTCGATATGAATCAGGGCCCACTGACGTTTGCAGAATTGGAAATGCTGGAGCCCTGACAACATCAAATAGCGGTCCTCGTCATTAACGACCATCAATAACCTCGACATTCAAACCATCGAGTTCCTCAAGTTCAATTGTATAATCATCAAAGCTTTTGGGGTCCACAGTTTCCGAACGAACCGTTAAGGAACGATGCACCTTGGCCGACGAATATTGTCCCAGCTTGGAAGAATGATTCCACCAGTAAACCTTATGGACTTCCATACTGCCTTCTGGGCGAGCAGAAGAACTGTCATTTTCAAAAAGCGTAATCAACGCCTGCTTGATTTTCTCGGCATCTTCTTCTGTAAAACCTGTCTTCTCCGCAAGTTGGGTGTTAATACTGCCCTTGAACACGTACACGCCAAAATCCACACGATGCTTCATGCCCATCGTATCGGAGCTGCGCTTGTCCCCCGTTACGGAGTTGACGCTTTTGGTGATCTGCGTGCTGACAATATCGATCGGGTGAACGCTAGTTGCAGTATGAATGGACACAGGACCACGGACGCCTACAGACAGCTCGGAACCTTTGAAAGCAAATACTTGTCCAAAGCTGCGCACATCAATCCATTCTTGACAAGCGAGTTTGGCAAATTCATCGGTTGATGCATTTTTCCCTTTCAGCATTTTCGCCAGCTCCGGATGAGCATCCGCACGTTCACGCAAACTTTTGAATTCATCCGCTTTTCTGTCATCGGACTGGACGAAAACCTTCTCTCCCATATCCAGCAAGCGGTTGCGGATTTTACGTTTGATAGCTACATCGGAGATCTCTCCGTGGCCATCATAATTTTGACGAGGACGATTGCCGTTCAAAGGGTCCCCATTCGGATTGGCTTTTGTAACTGATAAAATAACAGCAAAATCAATTTTATGATCAAGAATGCTCATTCGTTTGTATCCTCCTCTTTTTTCTTATAAAGTTCACGGCGTTGACTGTAGAATCCCAGCAAATATTGCTCTGTTAAAGGAGCATTATTAAAGTCGCCATCCTTAAATTGATCGGCGATCTCATCAATCATCTTGGATAAATAGGTGGCTTTCGTACCCAGTTTGGCCTGATAAGGCTGCAGACTGGCCTGAATTGTTTTCCAGGTTCTACTAGGATTCTGGGCAAAAGAGTTCATATAACGAATCGCGTTGGTGGACCTCGTCTCGTCTTTGCCAAGCGCCCCTCGCTCCAGCACATCCGCCACAGCCAGCAAGCGGCCAAACAGATAACTTCGATCCTTGGACTCGGTGTTTAGCGGCACATTCCATTCCTCCTTTTGTTCCAGCAGCATTTTCCGGATCAATGCGCATGCAATACTTAGCGTCTTCTCCCATTCCCACCGTTCCATCGAAACCGGATTCGAAGCCCGATGGAAGGCACTCCTAACAATGTCTCGGGGAACTGCGCGTCCATCAACGATGCAAGGAATAACCCGTTCCATCAACCCTTTGACGATCTTTTCACTCGCTCTTGAGCCATAAGCTGCAAAAGCAATATCCTTGGTTGCTGGGGCTCCATAGAATGAAATAAACTTCTCTTCATCCCTGCGGTACCGATGCTCCCAGGCACAAGACTTGTGCCACTCTTCCAAACGGTTTAAATACAGCTCTTTATTCATATGGCGATAGTAAAGCACCGCCATTCGGCCCGTCGTTGCCGAGTCCAGAACGAGAATATTCACTTCTGCTTGGTATGTAAGGTCATTCCTGAACCCGTCAATTGCTCGTTTTACTTGTTCGGCATACGGTTTGTCCGTATCTGGTTCCCGTTCGATTTCCCGGCCTGAATGCCGCATCATGTCTACAATATCTTCGTCCGTATTCGGAACAGGACCATTATCGTTGCCCCACACCAGGAAGACGCGTTCATCGATTGTTTTCCCTTGACGGTGAATCAGCCATTTCAAGGCGTTATGCGCTTTCTGCGATACTTCATAACTGATCGCTACGGCTTCCTTACTCGATTTGAAGCGTCCGCGAAAAGTGAAGCCAGAATTGTCATTCGCAGAAATTAACTTTGCTTTGTCAGCCGCATGACGAATTTTGTTCGCATGCCGCTCCGTACTCGGACGAGTTTTTCCGGTAACGAAACAAACATCCTGTTCCCCCAGCTTCTGATTGTAAAAGGCAATGAAGGAATCATACATCGTTTTATCTTTCCAAACTTCCTCCGGTGAATCAGGGGTGAACACATTAAATCTGATAAAAGCACTGGACGTATCTGCAGCCCCGCTTGAGAAAATAGGTGGCTTTTCCCCGAGCTTCTCTTCGTATTTTTTATCCCATTTCTCTATCAATCGACCGTTCTCGTCCAGCTTGATGATTTCTTCGGCCACCAAGTCCTCGATTAATCGGCCTTTGCGTAAATACGTATATATACATTTCATTTTCTCTGTGGCATATGGCGAATTGGCCCATTCTTCCAAATTGCGGATGTACTTATCAAAAGGCAGCTCATCCGGATTTTTAATCTGACCGCCATACTTCACGAAATCACCAGCGACATAACTCAACTTGTCATGTAACGGATACGGAGCAATTTTGGAGCCTGATCGACTCGCTGACTCCTCGGTGCATGGGATTAAAGTGCTCTCTTTATCAAGCACCCGAGCCTTCAGAAAATCACCGTCTTCATCGATCGTAACCTCTATATGTGCATTCTGGGTCGTATGTGACACAGGGAGCAGCGTGTATTCCCGGTCACTACGTTTTTTCACCGTTTTACCAACTTGATCTAAATTAGCTTCATAGGTTTCATACAGGTGGAGCAGCCAACTCATCTTATTCACCTCCTAAATCACGGAGCAGTTGTTCCGCTGACTCGATGTTATCTGAATTGAACGATTTGGGCTCCATCTCTCTAACGGGACGAACAATCGTGCACTCCTCCGGCTTTGGAAACTGGATATACCCTTTGTTCATCTCAACAGGCCATAGTCTTACCGAAAGTTCATTCCTTCCCGTTTCATCCGGATAATTGAACCCATGGACCATCGTTCCTAAATACTGCGTTCTTTCATCCGTATCGTAAAAACCCTCTCCACTACCAAATTCACAAGGCTGTACATATCCCTGGCATTCTCTAGTACCGAGGAAAATATCTCTGCGTCCACCCGCTTTCAACGAACGTTGAAGGATGCTGTAATGCTTCCCTTCATTGCGGTCAAAGGCGAGATCAGGCCGGTGTTCGTTAAAGACAAAGTGGGCCTTTACTTGATAACGGACATCCTTAAGATACGTATAATTAGCCAGCGTGTTCCCGCCCCCGTAATCAATCGGGCGCACACCTTTTGACTCCATCTGGATCGGATTCATTACACGCAACTCGTCGATGATATACATGATAGTGGGTTTCCAGTAGATGGACTCTAGTATGCCTTTAATTGCCTGGTAGGTAGGCACACTGTAAGATAACTTCTCACCTCCAATTCTGGTTAGAGGATCGGTGAATAAAGCGTAGTCGCCGAAAACTTCGAACTGGACTTCGTTTCTCATGGTTTGGATCACCTCCTTTAGGATTATTTTCATAGGAAAAATATCCCACTCATAGGTTACTGCGTTTTTTCTAGGTCGTCAATACTTTTTTTATTTCAATTTTCTCTTTAAATGAACTTCACAATGTAATGATGAAATTAAAACCGACTTCTGGTATAATTTCATCATTCGCTTTAATAAAGCGCGGATTGAAATATTTATAGGGAAAATTGGAAACCTGTCTTATTATGAAGACAGGTTTTTAAACTATCAATTCATCCATTCCTCCTTCCCCCTTCAAATCCACACCGTAATTATCACTGTACCAGTTCTCTTTCACCTCATAAATCATACCGTCCAAGTGCTCTACAATTGCGTTACTCTCTCTTAATTGCTTCAGCTCATGTGAATACAGGTTCACCGTATATTGTTGGGCTTGTTTCAAAAACTTGCTAACATCTTCAAGCCATGCTCCGCTGTTCAATTGCGCAATCAGTTCTTTACCTCCTCCATAAGGCACGAGGACGGAAGTCGTTTTTTGATCAATGACCTGAAAATGCTCCGCTGCCGTTTTGTAACTCCCATTTAACAACAAAGGAAAGCTTGTCCCATGTTTCTTTTGATAGTGAGTCACATAATCGTTTTCCGGTGAAAGAGACATCAAGAGCTTGGTCATCTCTTTGTCTACTTCCGAAACGAAATAATTTAAATTAGCCTCCATTTTATGATAGTAGTATAGGAAATATTCGGTCATCGCTTTTGGTGACAGCAGGCTTCCCTCATATTTGTCAGCTTTCTTCTTAAATATTGCGAGTACGTTGCTGGACGTATCTTTCCCAACTTTAATCTCCTTCAGCTTCGAAAGTGCTTCCTCCGCATGATCAATAATGTATACATTCTGCGATTCGTCTTCTCCATGACGGTTACAGCGGCCAGCTGCCTGGGCAATAGAGTCCAGTCCAGCAAGAGAGCGAATGACACATTTAAAACTGACATCGACACCGGCTTCTATTAATTGCGTGGTTACACAGATAAACGGAACCTGATCTTCCAGCAAATCTCGAATTTCCTTGAGCTTCTCTTTCCGGTGTGCCGCGCACATCGACGTACTCAGATGATAGACAGGCAGGGGCCCTCCCTGTAGCCTTTCATATAAATCTTTAACAACGCTTTTTGTATTTAGAATGACAAGAGTGCTTCCCCACTCATGAATCTCTGCATTAATCCAATCCGCCAAATCTCCAGTGGTCATAGACTTATCCGTTTTATCCACAAGTTCGACCCGTTTAAAAGCCTTCGACACCTCAGAAAGATTCGGCACAATCTCCCCATCCCGGTTCTTTAAGAGGCTGTGTTGCACCTTCTCTAAGGTCGGTTGGGTGGCAGTACATAGTAGAATGCTGCAATGGGCATCTTGCTTCAGAAAGTTCAATGCTTCGTTAAACAGAGAAATACAGTGAATAGGAACCTTTTGCACTTCATCAAAGACAATCACCGAATGACTCAAATTATGAAGACGTCGCGTATTGCGGTTGCCTTTGGCATAAAAAACATTGAGGAATTGGACAAGGGTTGTAAAAATGATCGGACTGTCCCAATTGTCGCGAGCAAGCTTAAGTTTCTCTTTATTCGTAATAAGCCCGTCATCTGCTTCATCACTATCTCCCTTACCCTCCTGCTCTTCCTCGATAATATTGGAATGGTGTTCTAAAATATGTTCGTTATCCTTTAAAATCTTTCGGACCTCACCCGCATTTTGCTCGATGATTGTGGTGTACGGGACGACATAAATGATCCGCTGCTTATCGTACTTGAGAGCATGTCTAAGCGCATATCGAAGACTGGCAAGTGTCTTCCCTCCCCCCGTGGGGATGGATAATGTATAAATGCCGGATGGGCGTTCGACAGCAAACACATCACACTGTTCCGACATTTGGGCTCTCAATACGTTGATCGGTTCGCTTGCATTACTTTTTTCTTTGAAAGTGGCAAGATGACCCATTAAACGACGGTAGTAGGCGTCAAACAAAAGAAGATGCTGTGTGGGCTCTCCAGCCTCAACCTGTTCTTCAAAACTACGCGTGTCGGTCCGATCCGCATCAATTAAACAGCTGAAGATGTATTTTGTAACAAAAAAGCTTTGTGTCGGACTATGGTCAGTGAACAGTTTGAGTTCATCCACAGCAGCATTCATATAGTCGATGAACTCTTCTTTGGAGATGGTGTCCATAAAAAAACGGTCAATAGCCAATTCGTACTCAGGAAGCGTCTTATCTTGCACTCGTCTTAAGTAATCGGATTCGATGTCAGGTGAGAGATAGTCTTGGAGGTTGGAGTGATGCGAGATGATGGCATTGCTGACGATTTCGGCCAGTAACTTTTCATAGAAGGAACTTTCTTTATGGTGGAGTAGCTCAAACAGCAGTCTGCCTCCAGCTGTAGAATGATCGACCTCACCACGCTTCGGCTGAGGCAATTCAGGGTGAAAGGCAACGATGTCTATGTATTCTTGGAACTTATCACTATACTTTCCCAGATCATGAAGCAGCCCGGCTAACCCAGCGACATGTTTCAGGCCCAGCTTTTCCCCGAACTGTTCCGCCAGCCGTTGTACTCCAAGCAGGTGCTTGTTTATTGGTTGAATTTCTTTATCGAGTTCTCGAACGTGTGCAATATACATTAAGCACATCTCCTCGCGAAATGACATAACAATTAGTTACATTTTACCATATAATTCGCCAGATTTCACCAATAAATAGGTAAAAAGATAGATCTATCCCTCTGACTTAGCCACCTTGTAATTATTCTCTCTGAAAAACTGACGCGTTAGCACTACTATTAATGTAGTTTTACGAAAATCACAAAAAAGCAACCTTTTGGGTTGCATGGAGATAAGAATTTGCGACTTACAAAATGTTCACCAGGCACGATTTCATTCGGACAATGCGGGTAATTTTAATCCAAGCACTTACATAGAGTGCAACACTAATGCGGATGCCACTTGACCCAAATACTATCAATTTCAATCCACGCACTCACATGGAGTGCGACTGCATCAATTGCTCAATATCCTTCCTTTGCACAATATTTCAATCCACGCACCCGTATAGAGTGCGACACGATCTTCAGCTGCAGTTCGGGGTAACGATGATAATTTCAATCCACGCACCCGTATAGAGTGCGACTAGATAAGGGTTTTATTTTTTTGAAATATAATTTTAATTTCAATCCACGCACCCGTATAGAGTGCGACAAAGCACGGCAGTATAGATGCTCAACAACTCTTATTTCAATCCACGCACCCGTATAGAGTGCGACGTATACGGCATCATCAGTGGTATTGCAGACCGGTTATTTCAATCCACGCACCCGTATAGAGTGCGACCATTAACCCACGTCATGACCATAATTAGTTCGGTATTTCAATCCACGCACCCGTATAGAGTGCGACCGATGCGGCAGCAGCTGAGTTGGAAATGGCGCAATTTCAATCCACGCACCCGTATAGAGTGCGACTCTGACTTTGAAATACCGGCAGCAGGATCAGGAGTAACATTTCAATCCACGCACCCGTATAGAGTGCGACGAGGTAAGCCGACATCGTCCGTACTTGATGCGATTAAGATTTCAATCCACGCACCCGTATAGAGTGCGACAAACAAAAACCGGGTCGGGCCCGGCTCCTGTTTTATTTCAATCCACGCACCCGTATAGAGTGCGACGTAATCGTTTGTTGTTGCGTGACATATCCGCCAAATTTCAATCCACGCACCCGTATAGAGTGCGACTGGCGCAGCTTACGCGGGCTTAGCCGTAGCAATGGCATTTCAATCCACGCACCCGTATAGAGTGCGACTGAGAACAAGTATATTTATATAACTCCTTATTTAGATATTTCAATCCACGCACCCGTATAGAGTGCGACGATTACGTAATTGATGACCGAGTTTGTGTAGTTATTTCAATCCACGCACCCGTATAGAGTGCGACGACTTGGAAGTGGGGGAGCTCATATACTCAGGTGGATTTCAATCCACGCACCCGTATAGAGTGCGACATAATCCACAAATGACTGATTTAGAGGTTGAGCGTATTTCAATCCACGCACCCGTATAGAGTGCGACAATCCTACCCCCAGCTCAACTCGCGTTATAGGCTTGCTATTTCAATCCACGCACCCGTATAGAGTGCGACCATGTGGTCAGCTCTTGGGCTGCTTCGGCCTGGGAGATTTCAATCCACGCACCCGTATAGAGTGCGACGTTAAGTTGTCAGCGTCTGTTAGAGCATATCAAGGATTTCAATCCACGCACCCGTATAGAGTGCGACTTTCCAGATTCTCAATCTTCCCCACTGCACGACCCATTTCAATCCACGCACCCGTATAGAGTGCGACCGTTAGAAGACGCATGGGAACGTATCCTCGCGATATTTCAATCCACGCACCCGTATAGAGTGCGACGTCTGTGCTTACTTTTACTTAAAGCACCAGGGAATTTCAATCCACGCACCCGTATAGAGTGCGACAAGCACGACCTGGACGCGCTCCACTCCCTGACAAGCATTTCAATCCACGCACCCGTATAGAGTGCGACATGATACAAAAACCTATCTTTTTTCTTCTCTACCATTTCAATCCACGCACCCGTATAGAGTGCGACCTGTTGTGGCTTAAAGACTTGATTAAGTGGTGGTATTTCAATCCACGCACCCGTATAGAGTGCGACAGCACACCTTATAACCCATTGTTGTACAAGGCTTTATAAGTTCAAAAGTGCGAACCTCCTTTTTAGCATACTATAACCTCCCCCTATTTTCTACCAAATCGGCTGAACCCCTTGCGGGACGCGGGGTGCGAACCTCCCAGGGATTTCATGTGCGCTTGGGGTTCGCACCAGGGAAGCTGGTATTCCTCAACATGATAGGCTGCATTCTGGTAAAATGTAAACAGCATACCCACCATAGAAAGGATGCCATTATGAAATCATTCCCAGCAAATCTCGCTTTTATCTATCCCTGGAGAAGCTATCAGCAGAAGGTGCTGGACCAGCTTGACCGCTATTTGAGCAATCGTCATTTTCATCTTGTGGCACCTCCGGGATCAGGCAAAACCGTGGTTGGACTCGAAATCATAAGGCGGCTGAATAAGCCAACATTAATTCTAGCACCGACGATCACCATTAAGGAGCAATGGATTGACCGGTTAGTGAAGCTGTTTATGCAGGAGCAGGAAACGCCGGATTGGATTTCCGGTGATTTGCGCAATCCTAAATTCCTGACAGTCACCACGTATCAAGCTCTTCACAGCCTGGTTTCGCAGAACGGCTCAACTGGAGACGAGGACGGGTTCGAGTATGACGTAACCGGAGTGGACAGTGTGGAGGGAGAAATGGATGAACTCCTCGATGAGCAGCTGCCCGAGGAGGACATGTCTGAAGAAGGCGGCCATTCATCCATCGAACATGGCGGCGAAACAGCTGGAAGCGCATCAGTGGACTGGCCGAATTCTCCAGCGGAAGCTTCATCGGTATCCGGCAGGGCGGTTGATATAGAGGCTGTCTTGAGGCAGGTTGGTTATGAAACCCTTGTGCTCGATGAAGCCCACCATCTGCGTGCTGAGTGGTGGCGAAGCACCATGGCTTTCCGCGATCGGCTCACGCGCCCTAATCTGGTTGCATTGACCGCCACTCCGCCTTACGATGTGTCCCCTGCCGAGTGGCAGAAGTATATCGAATTGTGCGGCCCAATTGACCTAGAGATTAGCGTGCCCGAGCTGGTTCGTGAAGGGGATCTATGCCCCCATCAGGATTATATTTATTTCTCTTCACCTGCTGCAGAAGAGCGAAAGCGAATCCATGCTTTCCAGCGAGAAGCCCATGCGGTTCGGAGCAAGCTTCTGGAGAATTCCGCGTTCCTGCGGATGGTAGAACAGCACCCGTGGGTTCGATCGACCACCGACCATATGGAAGCCATTTTATCGCGACCTGGCTATTTTTCGAGTATCGTTATTTTTCTAAAAGAAGCGGGAAGTTCGCAGTGGAAGCCACTGCTCCACGTTCTGGGCGCTGACCCGAAATCGATCCCGAGTCTTACTCTGGAATGGCTGGAAGAGCTGCTGAACGGCGTTCTATTCCAGGACAACCTGATATCCAAGCGACAAGAAGACCAGGAAGTCATCCAAGAAATTCGGACGTGGCTGCAGCGCATGGGCGCCGTAGAGAGAAGGAAAGTATATCTGCAATCGAACCGGAAGCTGGACCGCCTGCTTGTAGGCAGTGTCTCCAAGCTGCAGAGCATTCAGAACATTGTTCAGTTTGAACGACAGAGCCTGCATGAAGAGCTGCGGATGGTGGTACTGACCGACTATATCCGGCTTCCGGATCTTCCTACAAGCGCAGATGATGAGAAGCCGCTGAATCGACTGGGCGTCATTCCGATATTTGAGAAGCTCAGGCGCGGCCAAACACCGAACCTCAAGTTAGGTGTGTTAACCGGCTCCATCGTCATTCTCCCAACAAGTGCTATGCCGGTATTGGATGTCATATGGCAAGAGAGAGGCGCTCCGGGAACATACACGCATCACCAGCTGCCGCATGACCCTAATTACGCCGTGCTCCGCTTGCAGGGGAAAACGAACCAGCTCACAGTCAGCATGATAACCGAGCTGTTCAGCCGCGGGGAGATCCATGTCTTGACCGGAACAACTGCGCTGCTGGATGAGGGCTGGGATGCCCCTTGCATTAACTCCTTGATTCTGGCCTCTTATGTCGGCAGCTTCATGCTGTCCAACCAGATGAGAGGAAGAGCGATCCGGACCCAGCCGGGGAACCCCGGCAAAACATCCACCATCTGGCACCTGGTCTGCACCGAACCCCGGCTGCATGGCCAGGAGTACGATTATGATATGAACACCCTGGCCCGCAGATTCAAGACATTTGTTGGACTGTCGAATAAAGGAAATGCCATCGAGAACGGCATAGACCGAATGGCACTGGAGCCGCCGCCTTTTCAAGAGGACAGCATCCAGCGAATGAACGACATCATGCTGACACTTGCGGGAGAACGTAAGCACCTACAAGAGCGTTGGGATCGCGCGATAGCCCGTGGTCAGAATGGAAGAATGGTTGAGGAGATCAGGATGGAAGCCGAGGTGATGCCGAAGCCTTTTGTATGGATAAACACGCTGCGAGCGCTGCTTATTCAGGCAGGATTGATCGGAGTGGTGACCTTTTCCCGGCTGTTAAGTGGAATCAACGGTGGGGTCCAGGGGTCGTCCAAAGCCTTTCTCGGTTTCATCACATTTGCAGCCATCATTGGTATATTAGCGGCGCTGCCTTATACATTCAAAGCAATCCGCCTGTTTATCCGCAACGGGACGGTCGAGGACAACATGAAGCATGTTGGAGAGGCTCTGCTCCTCACTCTGACCCAGATAAACCTGATAAAGACCCGGAAAGAAGTGACCGTACAGACAGACCGTGATTCTAACGGCTACGTATACTGCTGGCTTGAGGGCGGGACCACCTATGAGCAGACTCTGTTTCTGGATGCGGTCCGGGAGCTGTTCGATCCGATTGAGAACCCGCGTTATCTGCTGCTTCGCAAGTCCAAGCTCGGCCCGATTAACCGGGAGGATTATCATGCAGTACCGCAATGGATTGGACGCAACAAGGAGAATGCCGAATTGTTCTGCCGGCAATGGAACCTTCTCGTAGGCCAGGCCGAGGTGAGGTTCACTCGTAACCTGGAGGGCAGGCAGCTGCTGCTCAACGCCCGAATGAAGTCCATGTCCTCCTCCTTCGTTCACAGAACCGAGCGGTTGAGTGCGTGGAGATAATCTGACCTCATGAAGCATATACAATAAACAAGAGCCTTTCTCCCACTTCTGGAGGTGAAAGGCTCTATATATCGTTGTGAATAGATGTTCATCGTATGTATAACCCAGGTAAGGATACGGCCATTATGCCATTAGACTTGCCTCTCCTGCTTTAAAAAAGCTTCGACCTGCTGTCTATGATGCGCATCATGATGAATGAAGATGTCTACAAATCTCTTATATGTATACTCTTCATTGTCGATGGTTAGTTTCAAGTCATCCTCGTATCTTTCCTCTAATAATTCAAGCAGCTTCTTGCGCGTCTCCACCACGTCGTCAATGAGGTTCTCTAGACAATCGTAGGACTGCGCCACGACCTCAGCTTCCCGATTATGCTCCTCGATATCAACGAATAACAACACCGCCCCCTCGTCCATGCGGGGAACCATCACTTCCAGGCTATTCTTATCCCAGTGCATGATGTGGGTTAGAATCTCCCGAAGCGACCACTTGCCTTCGGCTATCGGCTTCCGCCATACGTCTTCAGCCGATTGCTTAAGACTCTCGACCCAAGGTACAAAGCTTGAGAACTCGTCCAATACTTCCTTCTTCTTAACAGCCATACACAACGCCTCCGCGATCCATATTCTCCCACCTATCATTAGCATACTATAATATCCCATATAAAAGCAAACAAATGTTCCTATTTAGAACTAAAATATGAGCGCCATGTTCATTGATACAATCGATACATCGACATATCCTCGTCCACCGCACGGGCCAAATGGAAGGCTTCTTTTATATCCTTCTTGTGGTGAATCATTTCATAGAAGAAGCGAATGACAAACATAAGCGCCATGCTCCCATCCGGATAATCATCCGGGCCGATATAAGCTAGGCACCCGGACTCCATAAACGCCTTGGCTGTTGCCGGGTCTCCCAGTGTGCAGCCGCTGGCGATCACAGTTTTTCCATGAAGCATGGCAAATCGCTTGATTTCACCAGGTCCAAAATCTCCGTGCGGTTCCCCGTCTTCATAGATACTTTCGTCCAATTCGGGCATGATCAATTTCCCCTCGTCACCATGAAAATTGAGGAGAATCATATCGGTATCCGGATAGAGGTCTTCACCCGTCAATACCGAAATTAAATCATGGGGCCTTCCCACCCAATATGTAAATACTCTGGCTCCAAAATACTCCAGCGAAGCACGAACCGCCTGGGTTTCCATATCACAATCCGGCCCGCACACGAGAGCCACGTTCATTTCCGGTCTGCCCATCTATGATCCTTCCCCTTTTCTATAGAATCAGAAGCCGAAAAGATATATTTGTGAATATTCAATGGTGGATTCCTTCGCCATCCCAATGCGCACGCACTGTTCAAGAACGCCGCTCACATATCATGCTAGATTATAGAGGAGAATCCGTTCGTTTGGCGAATAATTCCAAAGAACTATTTCAATCAGGACTAAGGAGCGAGAAATAGCTATGTGGGCGGATTTGGCTGCATTCATTAAAGCGAATACGACAGAGACCCTTTTAATTTCAATTATCGGTACAATTCTTGTCTGGATGTATAAACAGTTCAAATCGATGATTGACAGCAAGGAGCAGGACAAACTCAGAACTGTACAGTTGAAGCTGGGACTATTTACGAAACTTGAGACAAGCATCGCTAGCACATTGCATCTGAATAATGAACAGAGCAGACAGCACATGTTCACCTTGATCGGAGAATGCGGACCTTACCTATCTGATATGCAGCGCACCATCATCCGAGATTACTACAAGGCGTTCGACTCAGCCGTTCTCAGCTCTCTCCAAGCATTAATCGTGAACGAAGTGGACAAGCTCAAACGCCAGTTGGATATCATCATCGATGACCAAGAAGGCGCGGATATGATCAACTATATCAGAAGATTGTGCGCCCCATTTTGGCCTATAATTTTATCTATTGCACTCATAATAATGATTTGGATCATTGCTATGGTTTGGAGTCAGGGTGATAACTTATGGATAAGATTAAACTATTTAGCCTTGGGAATAACACTGTTGGTTTCAACAACGTTTATTATCAGCATGCTCTCTCTATTGAAAACTGACAATGTAAGGCAAGGGGCTAAACGTTGGTTGGTTATCATAGCGGGTATTATTTCTCCCGCATTGTTTATTTTCATTGATCTCTCTCTGATCCCACTTCTCATACAAATCGCAATGTTTGTCTATCTATCACGCAGCAAACGGCCAATCGAAATTATCAGACCGTGAGAGGCAAGGAGGAGCACTGCCCCTGCATTCCATAAGCGGGGATAGCCAAGTCCATCCCTATCCTCCCCGCTTCCCCTCCATCCCGCCATACTGCCGCACAATCTGTTCCATATCCTCCAGGGCAGATATCATATAGCTCTGGTCGCTCTCCATTTCAAACAGCAATTCATTGTCCTGATCAGGACGCTCCTTGAACTTGCCCGTGATGAGCACCTGCCCTTGGGCATTAAAGGTCAATTTCATCTCCAGGCTGACATCATAATTGGTAAACTCCACTTCACCGCCCAGGCGCTGATAGCAAGCTTTTAACTGATCATAGAAGAGGGAGATCTCTCCGGTCGTGACGTACATTTCCCCTTTCACCGAATATTTCCCGCTCTTAATCTCCACGCTGGCCTTGGCGTCATATCCACCAAAATGGCTGGTCGCTTCAGGGAAGCCATACACTTCTTCCAGCTGAATCTCAATATGCCCCTGTTTTGCTGCTATACGAAATCCGTTCATCGTCTCCACCTCTATTCATGACCGTATTTCATTCATTATACGAAAAAAGCAGCGTCCTTGAACAATGCCAGCCGGCGTTCCTGCCAACGAACCGGCGTTGTTAGGACAGCAACAACGAAGCAGATGGGCAGAGAGCGGAAAGTGACCAAAGAGGGTAGAGGAGGGTACGTGGCGGAGGATAAAAAAACGCTCTGCATGCGCAAGGATGCGCAAGCAAAGCGTGCTTCGGTGGTTCTCAGTTGGGTTCAACTTTCAATAGGTTTAGTGGCAGAGCCATCTATAAGCTCTTACAACAATAGGTGCACCAGAAGTTCTTGGTTGACCTTAAGAGTGCCCATCGCCTCTCCTTTATGTATATGGGACGAATGTAAGATTAAGATTTCAATAACTGGAGGACCGCTTGGGGATGCTGATTGGCCTGTGCCAACATCGCTTGAGCCGATTGAGTTAACAGGTTTGTTTTCGTCAGACTTGTCATTTCTTTAGCCATGTCTGCATCTCGTATGCGAGATTCGGCTGCTGTCATATTAAGAGCCACATTTCCCACATTATTCATCGTGTGTTCCAAACGATTTTGCATAGCACCATACAACCCTCTATAATTTAAAATCCTTTCAATCGCTCCATCTGCTTGAGCTAATGCTTTCTCTGGTATGGCAGGTGGAGATACGCCCAAGTCTGCAATCCCCAATTTTTGCGAACTCACATTAAATAGAGGGATTGAGATTACTTCACCTTCATTAGCCCCGGCTTGGATGTCAAGCGTTTTAGTCGTGTAGTCAATATCTGTGATGTCCGTTAAGACCGTAGTTTCAATTTGCTGCGTCACAACAGTTTCTCGCGTTCGTTCAAACACATCAACATTCAGCGAGAACGGGCCGTAATGGAATCCAAGTGTTATACTTCCACCTTGAGGGACGGACAGATCCCAATCAAAATTAATTCTAGGCTGTCCTGATGTCGGATTGTCTACGCTAATTTCTGTTGGCGGGAGCCCAAGCGCATCATTAAATATGATGTCAGCATTAGCATCCGTACCCGTCATATGAAACGTGCTTGGCGGGGTTGTAATCTGAGTTCCAGAAGCTATAGGATTTCCACCACCATCGGTAATCGTCGAATTCGAAGGAGGGTTAACCATATTCTGAAGTTTAATATTGGCATCAGACGAATCTCCATTAGTTATCACATAAGTAATCTCCATGGAATTGTCAGCTGTTACTGTCCTATACCTCGTAATCGATATATCAGTGTTGGGAAACCGCATAAAATCCCAGGCCGGAACAGTACCCGGGTTACTACGAGAAGTATATATTAATTCTCTCGAATTTCCGTTCACTTCAATATATTCGAGCAGCGAACCATAGGCATTTCCAAACCCTTTCGGTCCGAAAATAGTATCATTCCTTCCTACCGAGTAAATGATTTGGGTTTTTTCAAATTCCGGATCGTCTGTAGGGGTCAATGTTTCATACACACTGACATTGGTATCTGTCTTCGTCGTTGTTAGAATATCAACGTTGCGCTCATTATATCCTTCTCTTCCATCCGGCAAAACGATGGATGCTGTACTATTTGTATTCGAGTAAGAATGGTTAGTATCCGTTGTGTCAGTGCTTCTTACTAAATGCCTTTCTTCCGGGAGGGTGCCTTTTGGTTTGTATTCCACAATGGTCTGTACCGAGGTTGCTGGCGACGGGTTACTCACTGATACATCAATATTGCTGCTTGAACGATCAGCGAATATGACATGGTCGACCGACAACAAACCTATCGTATTAAACTGCGTTTTTTCAGAGATACTGTTAATTTCCTCCGTCAGCTGACGGAGCTCTTGATCAATCTTCTGTCGATCGTTATCGGTAAGTGTATCATTTAAGCCACGAACTATTAATTCTCGCTGTCTTTTTATAATATCCGTGATTTCTTGTAATCCGCCTTCCGCTGTTTGAATTAAGGAGATACCATCCTGAATATTTCTCTCCGCTTGATTCAATCCACGAATTTGAGACCTCATCTTTTCGGATATCGCCAAGCCTGCCGCATCATCTGCGGCTTTATTGATACGTCGTCCGGAAGATAATTTCGCTAATGAATTGGATGTCGATCTATGATTCTGGTTTAACCTATGTAAAGTATTAAGTGCAGGAAGGTTATGTGAAATTCTCATTTTCCACCGCCTGTAGTCATATAACACAATTGTACTTTTTCTTTAATTAGTAGATTATACCATCGAATAATTATTATGACGATAACACGAACGATATAAGCTGCATAAAATAGAATTTATATCGCGCTCAGCTACGCTCAATAACTTTATATCCTGCTCCAACAATTCGATTAGCATGGGCGTCACAATGGTCCCCAAGCTATTCGTTTAGCACCTTCTCCATCTTATAAAAGCCGTCCAGCCCATACTTGTGGTATTTCTTCGGGAGCTCGACTTGATCCGTCTGACGTAACCCGAACTTTTCATATATCCTCTTCGCCTCACGATTCTGAAACTCCACGGTTAATACCAGCTTATGATATCCCGCTTCTCTGGCCAGCTCCTCCGCTTTCCTTAGCAATTCTACCCCGAAGCCTCTGCCTCTGCACTCCTCGAACACAGCCAGGTTGGAGATATAATATTCGTCCTCCTTATTCATGACGGTCAAATACTTTTGCAGTCCGGAACGAAACATCATTTTGATGGCATTGGTAAAGCCAGCTGTCTGAAACAGCTCTCTCCCGTATTTCATCATGTTTTTGTCCATCTGCTCCATATCTATAGTAGGCACAGAGAGAAGTAGTCCGCATACCTTCTCATTCTCGATCTTCACAAGCATATTCTCACGGCTGAACAGGACATCCGGCTTGGTATAGAACACCTCGATGCAGTTATAAATCTCAGGCTCTCTAACGATAAAAAAATAACGGAAGATATTCTTTCCGGACATATACAAAAGCTTGATACACTCCGCATGCTCATCTGCCGTTGGTTTACGAATCATCATGATCCACTCCCTTTCCGCGGGTTCACTTAACCCATCTTGGCCAACATGATATCGATATAGATAACGTATGTTGAGGTATGCCTAAACAGCACGTAACATTGCCACATCTCTGTCCAAACTGCTTTTACTGAGTTGAGTGAGCAGCTCTCTTCGAACTATAATGGAATCAATCTTTCAAATGAGGTGTCGTGGATGACTTTCCGTATCGTTCGAGATATTTAGCTTTCGGGCTGGACAAAACGCGTACCAGCCATCAAGGGAGAAGTCTGCCCTTTTGATCTCATGAAGCTAAAGCATTGCATGATACAGTCCCTATTTTATCCTCATTGAAAGGTGGAGTAAAATTGAATCCATCGGATTACAGAACGTTTTATGATAAAGTCGGCAGGAGGAATGGCTGGGATTTCAGCCGAGTGAAATGCGTAACGGAAGATGCACCTTGGGATTTGTACCGAGAAGTCACAAATGTCTGCAAGAAATCGGACATATTGCTGGACATTGGCACTGGCGGCGGGGAAGCGATCTTATCCATTGCTGAATCCGCATGGCTGCTCATCGGGATTGACCGATCGGCTGGCATGATTGAAAAGGCAACTAGAAATGTTGCGAAATCAGGCAAATCGAACGTCCGCTTCTTCAAGATGGACGCAGAGCATCTGGAATTTCCGCATCGCTTTTTTGATATTGTCTCCTGCAGACATTCAGAATTTTCCGCGACAGAGGTCGCTAAGGTTATAGTGAACGGCGGTACATTCCTAACCCAGCAAGTAAGCGAAAACGATAAAATCAATATTAAAGAAGCGTTCGGCAGAGGCCAGGCATGGGGAACCACACCCGGCACATTAAAACAAACCTATCTGGATGCGCTAAGTAGAGCCGGGTTTAGCGACATTCAGTCGTTTGAATATAACGTGAATGAATATTACCAAACGGCTGAAGACCTGATATTTTTACTAAAGCATACACCCATCATTCCTGGCTTTGGACAGACTGAGGCTGATTTTCACATCCTCCAACAGTTTATAAAGGAGAATCAGACCGAGAAGGGGATTAAGACCAATTCGCATCGTTTCTTAATAAGAGCGAAGCTATAGCGGTTGGGAGGGGGGCCGTAAGGATGCTCGATATTATCGAGTGTCCTTTCTTGTTCTTGTAATAGTGTAGTGGACGTCCTTCTTACTGCATGGAGAACGGGAAAGCAGAACCTGACATTTCTTTACTATCAGACTCTTAATGGAACATAAAAAAGACGGCTTATAAAGCCGTCCTCCAACCTGTCTTATAAAATGCGGGACTCACCCGCTTCATTGCTGTTTGCACGTCAGTATACCTCAAACTATCTGTCATTCCTAACCAACAACACCACACACTCCACATGTGTTGAGTTGGGAATAGGAACATGAATCACTCCTTTCATTTACTGAGGGCTTTTTTCGATTTTGCCTGCCCATCTTGGCTTGAACGCTGCTCGTAAAGCCTGTTTTATAAATAAAAGTTAACTTATAAGGATTAGAGTTGCCATCATCAAGGCTCTCTCCAATTATAACTTTATCAACGACGCTCTCAAACACATTCCGGTCAAATGTAGACAGGATGGCATTCGTTTGAAGCACTTTGCGGAAATGTTCAATTCTTTTCTCGATATTGATTTCTTCTTGCGCCGCTTCCTCCAATCCCTCTCTTTCGTCGAGCAGTTCGGTCAACGTGGATTCGAGTTCCTCAAACTTACGCTCATATGTTGGGCGGTCTATTTTTTCTTCCAGATGCAAGTCGATCAGTTTACAGCGCTTATGTTCAAGCGCCTGAATTTCACTCATAATTTTGTTCAATCGCTTCTGATTGTTTTGTTCGCTAAATACGGATTCCATTCTGATAAAAAGTTCATCTAACGCATCCTTATGATTACTGCAAACTAATTTGTACGTTTCAATAAATGCGCCTTCAATAATTTTTTCTTCTATTCCTTTGCTATGCGGACAAAATCTTTTTCCCTTCTTCGTGTTAGTTGTACACTGCCAAATTGTTTTTTCATGTGAAGTACCACTATTCCAACTCCGCCGTGAGAAGTTGGAACCACAGAACGCACATTCCAACTTGCTGCTAAAAGCGAATTTCCTACTGTATTTTTCCCGTTTACTCCCTTGTTTAAGCTTAACGCGATTTTTTCCTCTACGGTGCAATATATCCTGTGCCTTGTTAAAGACTTCCTCACTGACAATAGGCTCATGATGATTTTTGATGTAGTATTGATCTTCCTCACCATGATTTTCGAGTCTGCGCTTGGAAATGGGATCAAGAGTAAACGTCTTTCCCTGAAGGAGATCACCTTTATATTTCTCATTCTTAATAATGCCTAGAACAGTTGTATCATTCCATTCGGGATTCCCTCTTTTCGTCTTATATCCAAATTCCATCAGTTCTTTTGCAATCACGTATGCACCAACACCAGAAATATAGCGCTCAAAGATGTAGCGTACAATCTTAGCTTCTTCTTCGTTTACCGATATCTGTTTGGTAACGGGATCATAGTCATATCCAAGGCAGCTTTGAAATCCAACCAGTTCCCCACGTTGCATTTTCATTTTCAAGCCCATTTTTACAATAGAAGAAATATTCTCAACCTCTTGTTGAGCAACCGAACTTAAAATGGTTAGTAACATTTCCCCATCCATAGTAAGCGTGTTGATATTCTCTTTCTCAAAAAATACAGCAACGTTTCTTTCTTTCAACATGCGAACATATTTCAAAGTGTCCACAGTATTTCTGGCAAACCTTGAAATGGACTTGGTAATAACCATATCAATTTTGCCATCCATGCAATCCTTTATCAGCCGTTGAAAATCATCACGTTTCTTCACTTGGGTTCCCGTGATGGCTTCATCCGCGTAAATGTCCACCAATATCCAATCGTTTCGTTGGCTAACCATATCTGTATAGTGAGCAACTTGCGACTTATAGCTGCTTAACTGTTCTTCCGTGTCGGTACTCACTCTGGCATAAGGAGCAACGCGCAGACGGTCTGGCCTTCCTCCAACACGATCTGATAGCTTCCGATTGGCTTTGATTACTTCAACTGCATACCCCATTGTTAAGGCTCCTTTCGTCTTATTATCACGATCAGTGTAATAAGAGTTAAGCAGACCAACAATTGTATGAATCAAGAAGTCAGGTCTGAAACAACATCGTATTCCTTCATGGTTTTGTTTTTGATAAGAGTAAACTCTTTTTCCGAAATCAATGACAGAGCAAATAATTGTTTCAACATGGCAATTTGCATGCTATATCTGATTAATTTTCGACTCATCATAACCCCCCCGTTTGGTTCATTACATCTAAAACAGAGATGCGACAAAGGACGATCACCTTATACGCATCTCTGTTCTTCCTTGTTTTGGTTGTATCGCATAAATCCAATTCCAGCGGCCGGTGGTTAACGGCCTCATAGGTATTGTCAGAATACCTCTCCCAGGATCGCTGCAAGCCGCCCCCATTGCGTGATCTGCCTAAAAGCAGAGCTGTGGCTGGACGGAAGTATCATTATCCCCCGCATGGGTCATCGCCTTAAATGGAACCACCATTTATTATTGCATGGACAAAAATCGCTCTCACCTTGTTGTCTTCTTTTCCGAAAAAAGGCAGGGTGGTCATGGCGCACCTGCAATTTGGCTTCCTAGACATGCGAGGAACGTACCGGAATGGATGGTATTTGATTTTCAAGGTACAGAAAAACAGCAGGGGACATGCCCCTCTATCATCCGTTTCATTTTGAAGCCAAAATCGGACCTTTCTGCGAAAAAAATAAATCGGAGAGGATAGAAAGCTCTTTGTACAGATTAGAAATCTTCGGCATCGTGAGCTATAATGATGGCGAGGTGATCACATTATGGAAGAAATGGTCCCAACAAGAGAGGTTCTAAGCTTTGTCAGAAAGCTCGAAAAAATGATGAATCAATTTGAGGGAAAATAATGTGAGTATTTCGAGATCATCATCCACATGCGCCGAGAGTTTAATCTCGGTTACAGAAAAGATGGGATGTATCTGTTGCCGAAAAAAATTAAAAATGGCCACTTAATGCTGTCGCGATTACATCTCGGTCAATAACCAGCTTTACATGTAAGGAAACTGAACAAAGTGAAGAAAATCCCGTTGAGGGTGGAAGCTAGTGAACTGGTGGATCCCGAAGAATAATTCAAGAGCTTAATGCGCTGCAGGTTGTTCAGATTACTCATTATATATAGGTGCTGGTCATTGTCCGCCGCTCGACCCTGCATGCAATGAATGAACAAGCTGCACTTGCTCTGCCCTCCTATTGCCAAAAACATCTCCAGTATGGCAGATGGAATGAAATCGAATTAAGGCGTGCTCTGCATTTTCGAAATCACCAAGGACTAGCACGCTCTATTGCTGAAGTTCAGCTAAATTAGCGGAAGATAGTTTCGCAATAATACGATCAAAATCTTCTGTTACCTCATTGCAATTAAGCCAGCAGTACCACTTAAACTCAGATGTTGTTTAACTGACATGTATAGACTCCATTTCGTTGGTTTTCTGGAAAAGTCTTGTCTTATCTTGTGCTTATATTGCGACAGTTATGTTGAGAGTTATCCTTAAGGGGCAAACTATATAGCCTGCGAATTAGTATCCAGGTATGGTTTCATCTGAACTAAGTACCTTTCTCAAAGACCGGAAAAGCTTCTTCTTTGGAAACTTGAATCATTTCTTGAGGGAATGTTTTCTTAAAGTACTTTTCTACTCTGTGATGGATATCTTTTTGATACCATTCCGAATGTCCATAGGCTTTGAACAACTGTGGCTTGCCGAGTCGTTCAGAGCGTTTCCCCATCAAACCATTCCCGATATTAAGTGTATCTATCCATATCCGATCTACGATACCTTCCAGTAACTTTGGGAAATCCGGAGTGAACGGCAGTACAGGTGAAATTGACGCTTGTATAGTTATCCCTACCTCATGTACTTCTCTTAATGCTTGAATTCCCAGCTTAATTCCCGGTGCAACCGGAGCAAAAAGCCGCTTTATATCTTCCCGATCGGTTTCAATTGTCATTGACAAAATGGGCTTCAAAGATAGGAGTAAGCACTTGGAGAAGAGCCTGTTGGATAAAGCGATCTACCACAGACGAAATGCCAAATAATCTGACTACGCCGTCGGGTTTCGGGATTTCGACCCTTCGGACTGGTGCCGTTTGATAGGCCCCTTCTAATAGTTGTTGTCGTATAAGCGGCCAGTGCTCATGGGGCTCGGAGTTTGCCGGACGACGCTTAACCATCACTTCAAGGCCCTCCGGGCTTCACCCATCTTTCCTTGGAAGAGTTCCGTCAGGAATTCTGCTTCAACGCGTCGTTCTCGAAAACGTCTGATCCATCCTTGAGTTGACATTTGGCCCTTCCCTTTTTCAGGCGTACCTTACTCACGCACTATGACCTTTGCTGACTCCTGCACGCTCAGCAAAACCTTACGGCCTTGGTTACCATCCTCAGATGGCGTTCCGTGCAGGCCTCCTCGGATAAGGATGCGTACTTTCATCCATGCACCTGTCCAATATACCCATACAGCCCTTGGCGGCTTAGGACTTCGCCTTGTTTCGCAGACTCGTCCGACTGTACTAGCCTCACATTGGATTCGTGTATCTCAGGTCGAGTGTTTGCCTCCAGCTTCCTTCAGATTCCACCTCACGATGGACACCCTTACTTTTGGCTAACGGTAGGTGCTCGCCAGCCCCCGCTTGGGACTTTCCCCTAAAGCACGGCACCCATGCCGGGCTAGAGTGAAAGGCTGGGCGGGGCCCAGCCCCTCCTCATCAAACCGTACGTGAGGTTTTCCCTCATACGGCTTTCCGATGTTCGTCATCATGAGCATGCAGATTACAAGAGCGTTTTAAGTCCATATTGAATAGACAAAGACTTCACTTCGCGCAGCGAACTCAACCATCGTCTGCGTTTGTGTTTCTTAGCATACCACTTCGCAAACCGCTGCCGGATATACCAATCCAACTTCGCCATCTTCCTCTGGCTGTAAGCTGTGTAGTAGTAATTGCGCCAGCCTTGAATCTTTGGATTCAGGTACTCCACGTGCTCTTCGAAACTCAGGCGTCGCATACCTGGCGGAGCTAATCGCTCTTTTACCCCTTCCCGTATTCGCTCTTCCGCCTTCCGGCACAACCACTGCTGGGTTGTGTAGTACACTTGGCCTTTGGATGTTTCGGCCTTCGTCTTTCGATGATGCATGCCCAGAAAATCGAAGCCTTCTTCCCCAGTCCAAAGTCCAACGATGCGCGTTTTCGTGGGGTGCAGGGTTAATTCCAGGCGTTCCATAATCGCTCGTATGAGTTCATAGGCCCGCTGTGCGTCCTTCTTCGTCTTGCAGATGATCACCAGATCATCTGCATAACGCGTCAGTTCCCCAAGCTTACCGCCATGTCGTTCCCACAGAAGATCAAAGTAATTCAGGTAGATGTTCGCCAGCAGTGGTGAGATCACTCCCCCTTGCGGTGTACCCAAGTCTGAGCGTCGGATGTTTCCTTCTTCCATCACTCCCGCACCTAACCACTTCCTCACCAACTTCAAGATTCGCCTGTCACTGATCCGCATTTCGATCAGCTTCATCAGTTTCTCCTGATTGATGTTGTCGAAGTAGCCTTGGATGTCGACGTCGACCACCCAATTTCCTTTGCGGTTGCATGCTTTCCGGATTCGCTCCAACGCCTGTTTCGCGCTCCGCTTAGGCCGAAAACCGAAAGACGTGTCCTGAAAATCCGCCTCGAAAATGGGTTCCATGACGAGTTTGGTCGCCATCTGGATGACGCGGTCTCTCACCGTCGGGATCCCCAGCGGTCGCAGTTTGCCATCTTTCTTCGAGATGTAGTGGCGTCTAACGGGTTGTGGATGGTACTTCCCTTCTTTCAGTAGCCGTTGACATTCAAGCACAAAACGCATTTCTCCCTGTTTCTCGATGTCTGCCAACGTCTCTCCATCCACTCCTGCCGAGCCCTCGTTGGCTCGTACCCTTCGCCACGCTTCCCATAAGATGTCTACCCGATAGACCTTGTCGTACAGCGCGCGAAATCTTCGCTTCTTGTTCTCCTTGGCCGCATGACCGAGTTTCCCTTGGAGTTGTTGAACGTTTTCCTCTGGTGTTGTTAGCCGTTTGGCATTCACTGACTCGTACCTCCTCAAGAAACTTGAACAAAGCAGGGCTCCTTCCCTCCCGCAGGTTGTGTTGTCCTGCGTTCCACGGTACTATGAGCCCCTCGGACTCCCTTCCTGCAGACCGTTCACTTCACCTCTGGGGCTTATAGAAGGCCTCTTTACGGTTTCTGCAACCGTGCAGGGGAGGGCCTCCCCAGTTCACTGCATCCTCTTTCATACCATGCCGTTCCCTCTACGCCGGAGGATTCTTCACTGCCGCTCCAAGTTCTAGGCAGCTTCCATGGCCTTCGTCCATGTACGCGGGACTCGGCTTCCTCTTTTCCCTCTTGCGAGGCCTTTTTGACGACGCGGCAGGATTCACTTTCATGTTACGGCCTGGTATGTTGCTCGCCCTGCCTCTGACAGGTACTTTCGTCGATACGCTTCTACGTACAGATTTCGCCATACGTAGGTATCCTAGCTACGCGGGGGCTTGGCCCTTCCCGCGACCGGACTTTCACCGGCTAGAAGATGCGTGCTTAGCTGGGCACGCCGCAAAAAAAAGGTGCAGAAGCAAAAGCGCTTCTGCACCAAACCTTATTGTGACAACAGCTCCAACAATCTCAGGATACTGGTGACCGCTTCCGCGCGGGTCAGCGTCTCATTCGGCGCGAAGAGATTGCGATCGCGACCGTGAATGATGCCCATGATACGAACCTCTTCCACGTAACTTTTCGCCCATGCCGGAATACGGGCATCGTCTGCAAATCGGGTGTGCGTATGGTCGGTCAACTCCGCTCCTGTTGCTCTTGCGATCATCACCGCCATTTCCACACGAGTGACCGGGCGACCAGGTCGAAGTGTTCCATCTTCATATCCTGAAACAATGCCTGCCCTTGCCGCCAAATCAATCGCTTGCTTTGCCCATTCGCCAATTTGCTCCCCGTCCGCAAAAGCAGGCGCATCGCCTCCCGCTTCTCCTTCCAGCCGCAAGGCACGAACGAGCATCAACGTAAATTCAGCGCGGGTGACGGCATGATCCGGTCTAAACGTACCGTCAGGGTATCCGGCAATGATGCCTTTTGCATAGGCTTCCTGAATGAACGGCTCCGCCCAATGACCCGCAATATCCGCAAATAACGGCTCCGGGGAAGGCGGGTCCGGCATCTCCTCTTGCATACGTTCCACGGTGATGGAATACGTTCTGCGCGTTCCGTCTTCTGCAGTGACCACGATGTCAATGATATCCGTATCCGTGTGCAAGGGGATGCGAATGCTTCCCTGATCACTCCGGACTTGCCGACCATTCACGCTGATTCCAGCCTGATGATGTGCAGCACGGATCGTGAGCTGGATGCTGTCAGCATCATGCGGGATCAAAGCCTTGTACGTCGTAATGTCCCCCGAAAATTCCGGTATCAACGCGCCTTCTGACAAGATGAGCTCCCTCAGTGTTGCATTGCCGGAGCGGATATAGACAGGCGGACTCGGCGGTTCTGAAGAAACCGGCTCCCGCTCTAAACGAAAGCGCCGGGATATTCGGTAACTCTCTTGACCAACCTGATCTTTGGCGTAAATGTGCAAATACCAGTCGCCGCCGTTTTTGTCTGCATGACTCAAC
This sequence comes from Paenibacillus sp. 7541, assembly GCF_002276395.1. Lineage (NCBI taxonomy): Bacteria > Bacillati > Bacillota > Bacilli > Caryophanales > Paenibacillaceae > Paenibacillus > Paenibacillus sp. 7541. Next base: position 42,417 of record NZ_NQLZ01000006.1, read on the forward strand.
GTGCTTTGGTTAATGAAAGGTTGCCAATATGCATGTTCATCCAACGGGTCTGAACTCGTTGACCAAACATAACGGAGGGAAGCGGCATCGATCCCGCTGCCGTCGTCCTTCACGTTGACTTGACTGGATATGGTCCGCGAAAGGGTTTCATCGCCGTCGGGTTTCAATTCGATCTCCGGATTCGTGTGATCGATACGGATGAGTACATGCTCGCTCATTTCATTGCCTAATACATCTTCCACTCTGAACCAAAGCGAGTACTGCCCCTCTGTTGTGAAGTCGAGCGGATCATGATAAATCTCCCAAGCCGCTCCTTCATCCAACGAATATGCAATGGGCCGCAGCGCGATCCCGTGGTCATGAGAAGCATAAACCGCTGCGGTCACACTTTGGTTCGTCCACGTTCCGCTGGGATATGCTTTACTGTCATTATCGGTAAAATACAAATCCACATCCAGCTTCAGGCCGCTTCTGCTGATCTTCACGGTCCGCTCAACGATCGTACTCTTATTGCCGATGTCATCCATCGCTTGCGCCTGGATCTTCGTTTGCCCTTCTTCCGTCACCTCTAAGCGGATAGGTGTACCGTTAAATGCACGATCCTCCCACTCCTTGTCACCGACTTTCACACGAATCGTGTGAACATCTGTCTGCCTTGGGTTAGCGGCGCTGTGGTCGATCGCCACTTCCACTTTGGCAGCATTGGTCCAGCCGTCGGGATGAAGGGTGATCGTCGGCGGTTCCGGATTTCCGCTGTCCACGACGATGTCGAGAGTCTCGGACTTGTCGAATAAGGAGACGGTGATCGTCGCTTTGCCGCCTTTGACGGTGCTGACCTCCCCGTTAGGATCAACACGCACAATTTCGGGGTCATCCGGATCAACGCTATACCTGGCGGTTGTTGTCGCATTGTAGCGATCCCCGTTTTGATGTTCCGTATTCACGGTAATGTGGGTCTTGTCGTCAAGGTTCAACTGATCGTTTGCAATGGACGCAGCCCAGGAGATGAGCGGGTTTTGCCATTGGAGAAATGGCCGATGTCCGTCGTACTGGTACCAGCCCTCTGTGAGATCCCAATCCTTAAATGTTTCCGGATCGCGGAGATCCGCCTCTTCCACAGGTATTCCGATTCCATTGTCAGGGAGTTCACCATCCGTATAGCTATCGGTCAACCAGTAGCTGCCGGCGACCTCAATGATATTTCCTCTTTCTTCATATTCATTATTCGCCCCGACCAGCCCGCCAGTCTCAGAATGACCTGTTACCTTGCCTGTCGCGTAACAATGCTCAACTTCTATCACTGAACTTATTGGCGAATCGTAACCATTTGTAACATTAAATCCGATCAAACCACCCACGTATTGCTTACCGTTGACATTCCCTGTCGCATAGGAGTTCTTAATTCTGACCACACCAGATGGAAGGGCTTCAGCTTTACCAACAAATCCACCTACAAGCTGGTCTCCATTAACCTCCCCAGTCGCATATGAATTCGTGATTTCATTGACACTTCCTATATTTCCCGATGAAATTATGCCAACTAAACCACCTACAAGATTATTTATGCCCGCAACGTCACCAGTTGCAAATGAATCGCGAATCGTAATCTTTTTACCAGTCGAACCCCTAAATAGACCTGCCAGACCCCCGACTTCACGCTCTCCGACAACTTCGATATGGGCGGATGACCCGATCACGTCATTTCTAACAATACCGGCTAACCCGCCAACCTTCATTTCTCCTCGAATAAGGGTTCCCGTTACCGTACTGTTTTCAATTATCCCGTAGCTATACCCTACTAACCCGCCGATGTAATCATACCCCTTGATCTCCACGACCTCGAGATGGACATTCCGGATGACAGCCGTTTCTGACGTTACTCCAAACAAAGATTGGTAGTTCTCATCTTCACGGTTGATCTTTAAACCTGTAATTTGATAGCCGTTGCCATCAAATGTTCCGGTAAAAGGAGAAGAGTATTCCGTTGCGATTGGCAACCATCCTTCTCCGGAACTGTAAGTTGAAAGATTAATATCGGCTCCCAATTTGAAATGGGCATCCAGATAATCTCTCACTTTGTTCAGCTGTTCAGCGGTTTCGATAATATACGGGGCTTCTTCCGTGCCTGAGCCGCCGGCAAAATCACTGCTTAACGGCGCGAATGCACCGTCATCGGCGGCCTGAACCAATATGCCGACATTCCCAAACAGTTGTGTCCAGGTCCATCCGAAAAAAAGAACTAACGCCGCCAACAGAACGGATGATTTAAACGGTCTCATTTTCCTTTCACTTCCTTTCTAATGTGCGGAGACCGCAAGTTCCACATCATTGTCCGTCATAAAGTCCACTCCTCGCCTTCTCCAAGGCTTCCAGATCAATTCTTTCCATCGCAAGCATGGCCTTGTTCACGCACTGCTGTTGTTCCCCGGATTCGTCGGAACTGATCGCTTCCCAATCGGAGGGAAATACTTGTCAGCACGATGCTCTATCATCTATCCAACAATCTTAGCAGCATCACCGTCGCTTCTGCACGGGTAGCCGTTTCGTTCGGCACAAAACGGTTTCCGCCGCGGCCATCGACAATGCCAAGTTTGCGGATGGCTTCGACCGCACCTTTCGCCCACTGCGGAATCGTTTCATCATCGGCAAAGCCGGTTGACGCATTCGCGTTAAGCTGTAGTTGTAACGCCCGAGCGATCATCACCGCCATTTCTACGCGGGTGATCTGTGCGTTTGGCCGGAAGCTGCCATCGTTGTATCCATCCACGATGCCCGCTTGTACGGCCTGCGCAACGGCTTGCTTCGCCCATCCGCCGATCCGGTCATGATCCGTGAAAGTTAGCGCGGAGCCGTCACCTTCCAGTTTCAATGCACCTGCCAGCATCACAGTAAACTCGGCGCGTGTGACTGGATGATTCGGTTTAAATGTGCCATCTGGATAACCGCTGACAAAGCCTTTCTCTACAGCACGCATGATATAGTCCTCCGCCCAGTGTCCAGCGATGTCGGTAAATGCAATAACCGGTTCATTTGGCTTTGGCATTTCACGATAAATGGTCAGCGTATAGGTTTTCTTCGTGCCGTTTTCCGCTTGTACCGTTAGCTCAATCGTATTGTCGCCTTCCTCCAAATCGACTTGAATACTGTCCGTAATTACCTTGTCCTTCCATATCACTTTCGCCGCGGAGTGAGCTTCTTTGACCACAATCTCAATTCGTTCGGCTTCTGTACGTGCCGTATATTCTGTTGTTCCAGAAGCAAATGAAGGGCTTAGATTTAATTGTTTGCCCCCCGCCCATACTTGCAGATCCGCAAGATCCGCATTGTTGGACAACACACGACCGCCTCCGCCACCACCGGAACCGCCGTTCCCCCCTAGTGCTCTTGGGGTCGCTGTCGCTACATTGGAGAAATCGCTGGCCCCCTCCACAGTGATAGCCTTCACTACAAATGCATACGTTGTTCCATTCGTCAATCCCGTGACGATGTAGGAGTTCGCTGTAACATTCGATTGAATGAGCTTCCAGTTCGCCGGATCGACAGGAGCTGATGTGCCTTCCGCTTGGTAAACTGCGTAAGTCACGCTGCCTGTTCCCGTGACAGCATCCCACTTTAATGTAACGGAGCGATCAGCCGCAGAAGCTGTTAAATTCGCCGGTGCAGGTATCGTTGCAATCGTATACTGCTCCTCCAGCACTTCGCTGTCCAGCATGCCGTCCTTTACCGCAATTGCCTTAAGCGTCATCTCTGTTGTCACTTCGATGGGCGCGGTATATTCGATGCTGCTGCTAGTAGGCGTATTGCCGTCCATCGTGTAGTAAATCGTTGCATCGTTCGTATACGTGCTCAACGTCACCGTTGTACCAGCCGGGACTGCACCGCCTGATGGTTCTGCAACAGGTTTCGATACTTGCTCTGGCTCCGCTTCTAGTGAGAGCGTTATCGTATACGTTTTACTTTTTTGCAAATAAGGGACGACTTCCACGTTAACGACCGTTTGCTCATCGGTTACTGGTATATTGACTCCTATAGCGGGATCGGATTGTCGCTTACCATTCACATACACAGCTGCAAATTCCGCATTTTCCAGTGTCGCGAGCACGTTCACCAACGTAACATGATTGTCAATTAATACCGTGTATTCCCGCTTCGATGGATCAAACAAGAGTTCCAATTCCCGACCGCTTTGATCGGTTAGCTCAATCGTTTCGAGATCGCTTGTTGGAATGATGAGTTGATCATCGACATTACGGCCCCAACCGACAATCGCTCCGTCAGCTTGCAAGGCTAACGTGAGATGTGTACCTGCCGAAATCGCTACAACTTCACGCAAATTAGAAGGAACTTCGAGTTGGTTATATGTGTTATCTCCCCAGGCAACTACCGTGCCGTCCGATCTTAAAGCAACGGAATGATGGCGACCTGCACTGATGGCCACAACATCCTGCAGGTTTTCGGGCACTTCTAACTGTTTATACGCATTATCTCCCCAAGCGATCACCGTACCATCCGTTTTAAGCGCCAAGGAATGGTAATGTCCTGCGCTAATCGCTTTTACATCATGCAGACCACTTGGCATATCCAGCTGGTTCCATTGATTCGCTCCCCAAATCACTACTGTACCGTCAACCTTCAGAGCAAGGGAGTGAAACAATCCTGCACTAACGGCAATCACCTGATCCAAATCATCAGGCACATCGAGCCGCTTATCATACTCTCCCCCTTCAATTCTACCCCAGGCAACGACTGTGCCATCGGCTTGCAACGCCAAAGCGTGATGGCTGCCTACGCTGATTGCCACTGTCTGTCCTTGCACTTCAGGCGGAATCGCCGCATAATGAGAACCGTCTCCCCAGATCACAATCGTGCCATCGGCTTTTAATGCCAGGGAAAACGCCTCCCCCACCTCAATGGCGCGCACATCTTGCAAATCGGCAGGAATCGCAAGGCGATTGTACAGATCGCTTCCCCAGCCGAGTACTTGGCCATCGGAGGTTAACGCAAGCGAATGGTTTCTCTCGGCAGCCAATTGTTTGGCTTTCACACGTTCATGGACATGTTCCGGCACGTCAGTCTGACCTTGACCATTATCCCCCCAGGCAATGATCGTCCCATCCGCTTTCAAGGCAAGCGAATGTCGGTATCCCGCTGCAATCGCGATCACACCGCTTTTCGCAGTTTCGGGTACAACCGTTTGTCCGTTGTCTTCCCACGAACCGTCTGAAATGCCCCAGGCAATGACAGAGCCGTCAGATTTCAAGGCCAGAGAATGTTTTTCCCCTGCCGCAATGGCGATAACGCCGCTTTCCGCTTCTTCCGGCACAGAAGATTGTCCGTAATCGTCGCGCCCCCAAGCAACCACCTTGCCCGAAGCCGTTAACGCCAAAGAATGTTCAAATCCTGCACTAATGGCTACTACCTGGCCCTGCACCTCGTCAGGCACATCGAGTTTTCCTTCGCTCCCATCTCCCCATGCAATCACTTCTCCGGCAGCCGTTAACGCTAAAGAATGCCAATACCCTGCCGCAATGGCGATAACGCCGCTTTCCGCTTCTTTCGGCACATCCGATTGACCGTAAGAATTGGAACCCCAGGCAATGACTTTCCCTGAGGACGTGAGGGCTAACGAATGGAAGGCAGCAGGACCCGCTGCAATCGCTATAATATCGCTTTTCGCTTCTGCCGGTACATTGGCTTCGCCGAATCTTCCCCCACCCCAGGCGATGACCTCGCCGCCGGATGTGAGAGCCAGGGAGTGATCCTGTCCTGCGCTCACCGAAATAATATTGGACTGTGCTTCAAGCGGCACCGTTGTTTTGCCATACTCATTCGATCCCCAAGCCAGCACTTCCCCGTCCGCTGTTAAAGCGAGGGAATGGTAACGCCCTCCTGCAATCTGCTGGACCCCGCCCCAACGATCACTCAAGGCTGGATGAAAACTCCCTTGAGCTGACACGTTGTCATAGGGTACCGTGATCAGAAACGACTGGATGAGCAGCAAAGCGATGCACAGCTTCACCAAGCCGCTCCTCCTGTTGCATATGTATGATTGTTCCAAGCTTTTTCCCCATGGATTCATCTCTTACAAATCCTCCTTCAAGTTAATCTCTGCATAGCTTCACCCCATCTATTGTATATTCTTCCAATCCCATTGTGATCAACCCTGCCCGGCACAAAAGATCAAAAAGGTTGAGCAGGGTGGTTGAGATAATTTGTACAAAATAAAAAGAACGGGTCAGAACAATTGTAGTGTTCTGGCACGTTCCAACGCTTGTAAGCGATTTTTGGATTGCAATTTGCAGTAGATATTGTTAATATGTGTTTTTACGGTTGCCAGGGAAACATTCAATTTAAGCGCGATTTCTTTATTAGACATTCCCGTTTCCATCAACCGAAGCACGCTTTGTTCTCTGGCTGTAAGAGCAGCCAACGTTCTATCATGGGGAGTACCGGCTTCCCTTTCGGCTAGCGGAATCAGTCTCCGCAGCCGTTTCACATAGGATAAAGGCACCTTATGGCTGGGGCGGCGAAGCTGATTTTGGCGCAATCGGATATATTGATCCAACAATTGCCCAAGTGATGCTCCTTCGTCGACAAAGGTCCGGATATACCCTTCCGGCCGCGCCAATGCCAGCGCTTCTTCCAGTACGTCCATGGAGTCCGAAATCTTTCCTTGTAAGGATAGGATCATACTCTTGTGAACGAGCAGACGAATTCGGTCGCTTTGCCGTCCTTCTTCTATTGACAGCTGGAGTAGACGCTCCGTCAATGCTGCGGCTTCTTCCATTTTTCCTTGCTCCGCCAATATAGAGGCCAGTAAATCGTATTCCTTGATCATGGATACCGGAATTTCATCACGGAATCGCAAGCGGCTCTTTCTCAGCCATTGTCTCACCGGTTTCTCTTCTCTATGCATCCTGCCCAGCATGGCGCGAAACGAGGCGATTTTCCCGGACAAACGCGAATTCGCCGTCTTGGACGTGAGTTGGGTTAGCTCGCGTAATATGTGCTTTGACGTCGCCTCGTCTCCTTGTACGGCGGCAATGCGGGCAAGCCAGAGCGCTGCGATGGTCGCCAAGCTTCGATGATCATGCAATCTTCCAATATCATAGGCTTGGCGCATCAGCTTTTCCGCTTCGACCAAGCGATTTCGTTCGTACTGCATTTTGCCTAAGTCGATATAAAGATGAGCAACAAAATAGACATTTCGGGTTTCAGACCAAATCGACAGCAAGGACGTTAACACCTGCTCCGCCAATCGAAGGCTGTCATCCGACACGTAGATATCCCACACCGGATGATAGCCATCCTCGTCGCTCCCAAACTCAATGAAGAAATCGCCTTCCGGATGCTTCTCGACATATTCATGTGAAAATTGAACGGCATATTCAAAATCACGATCCAAAAACGTGCGAAATGCAGCCAGAAAAGCGAGTCCGGCTTGCAATGTTTCGGCTTCTTCAGGAGGAAGGGGATCTGTGTCCTCTTCTAGCCTGCGAACCGCTTGCCAATACCCGTCAGTGGCCGCTTCGACATGCCCGGACAAGTACTGGGAAGCGAGTTTTGTCAACAGCATCATCGGTCTGGCAAATAACAGCGTGTCGGGAATTGCGTTTAACCACTTGCAAAGCGTCGTCCATTCATTGGTCATCAGCTCCGGTGTCATCTCCTCTATCAATGATAGCGCATGTTCATAATCGGCAGCCGCAAGGTAATGATCTACCGCTTCATGCGGATAACCGTTCTCTTCCAACCATTTTCCCGCTGTCATGTGAAGTGTTTGCCATTGCCGCGGCTCGCGCATTTTCAACTGCGCCGTCAAAAATTGCCGGAATAAATGATGATACCTGTACCACTCCCGCCACTCGTCCAAAGCTACAAGAAACAAGCTTTCCTTGTCTAATTGTTGCAAATACGCATGACTTTCGGCTATACCGGTTACCGCTTGACAAAGTTCGCCCTTCATCCGGTCCAAAATGGAAGTATAGAGTAAAAATTGCTGCATCGTTGCGGATTGTCGGGCTAACACCTCATCAAAGAAGTAATCCGATATATCACGTTCCGTCCCCGCCATCTTCCGGATTAGAGATACGGGATCGGTATGTTCGTGCATTGACAAGACCGCCAGTCGCATCGCCACTGCCCAACCCTCTGTCTTTTTTTGTACGGTCGCCACATCTTCATTGGATAATTGTATACCACCGCACTTCGCAAAAAATTCAGTCGTTTCGTCCGGCACAAACCGGAGATCGCTCGCCTCCAACGAGATCAGCCTATTTTCTGCTCGTAGTCTGGAAAGAGGAAGCGCTGGAGAATTTCGGCTTGCAAGATAGAGATGGACATGTAGTGGTAAACGTTCCAGCAGATAAGTGACGCCCTGCAAGATGGACGTTTCTTCGATATGATGAAAGTCATCCCATACGAGCACCATCGTGTGTGAAATGCGATGTAGCCCGTTGATGAGCGCAGCAATCAGTGACACACCCGATGGATCTTCTGCGGCATGACGAAGGACGTCCTGTTGGTCAAAAGACGGATAAGCTTGTTTTAACGCTGCAATGGTATGTGCCCAGAAGCGCGTGCGATCATTATCCCCTTGATCAAGCGAGACCCAGGCGACGGGATTTTCCAGCGTCATCACCCATTCGCCGAGCAATGTCGTTTTGCCATACCCGGCTGGAGCTGAGATCAAAGTAAGCGTGCGATCTAACCCTTCATGCAAACGCCGGGTGAGACGGGAACGCACAACAAGCGAGCTTCGCGATCGAGGAATATGCAGTTTCGTGGCTATGATCATGGCTTGCCCCCCTCCCTTATTTGGCAACCGTCATGAGATATGAACATTTTTTCTATTATTTTACCAAAAAACTTTTATTTAGGTAGGGCCTTATCGGAGCATGTCAAATCACTTCGATCGACAATGCTGGGGGTACTATTAACTTGAAATAGAATGGAGTACATCTTTCCGCTAGTCGATGACAGGAAGGCGGACGATAAAGCCTTTCATCGTTTGCTCACGACTGTATTCAATCGTTCCCTCATGCTTTTTAATAATGGATAACGCTATGGATAGACCTAGCCCTGTGCCTGCCTTGTTCTTCGTTCTACCTTCCGAAGTTCTGTAAAACGGTTCAAAGATAAACGGAATGTGTTTTTCATCTATGCCATCTCCGGTGTCCATGATAGAAATGAAACACTCTCCTTCTTGACTTGCACACGTGATGATCACTTTTCCTTGTGGCTTGTTGTACATAATAGCGTTCTCGACCAGATTGCTGATGGCTCTCTGGATTAAAATATCGTTCCCATATATCTCAACATCAGGATGGATGTGGATTTCAATAGAAATTGTCTGTGTTGAAGCTAAATCGTTTAATTCACTCACGACTTTACGGATCATTGAACCCACTTCAATCACATCCTTATCCGGGTCATTATTTTTAGCCAGAACGAGCAGTTCATTGACCATATGATTCATTCGTTTTAACGTCTTTTCAAAAATGTCCGAGAGCTGCCGATAATCTGCCAAAGTTGCGGATGGATCACTCCTCAAGACTTCCAGATTCGTCTTCAAAATCGTCAAGGGAGTTCTAAATTCATGAGCGGCATTGGCCATAAAACGTTCTTGCTGCTGGAAGGCATGTTCTAATTTTTTCAGCATGGTATTGAACGATTCCGTTAATTCTTTCAATTCATCATTGGGCAGTTCCTTAACAGGAAGCTGCACGGACAAATCATTGGCATTGATTTTCATAAGTCGTTCACTCAATAAACGCACCGGCCACAGACTTCTTTTGGAGAGATAAAACGCCCCGACCCCACCTAATATAATCATGATGAGCAGGCAGATCAGCGAAAAAAGGAGAACTTGTCCTTTAAATGCAATCAATTCAGATGAAAAGCTTACATCCGATCTGAGCATCCCCTCTTCGTTTACCTGATTCACTTCAATGGTGGGTACGATCACTTCATGATCTTGTTGAAGTAGCATATCATTGGGCTTCACATGAACAGCAGGAAGCATAATTTGAACAAAAACATTGAGCGAAACCAACAGAAACACGCCTGTCAATATGATTAAACCCAGGTTCCACAACACGATTCTTCCCGCCAATGTGAGCCGCTTGCTTTTCATCATTTTGATAACCTCTCAATTTGTTTGTTCAGTCGATAGCCGTACCCTGGCACCGTATTCAAAAAGTTTGCATGGATAACGGATCTTATCTTACTACGCAAAGTCGTAATATGTACCCTGACGGAATTGGAAAAAGGGTCCGCATGCTGATCCCACACATGTTCAACCAATTCTTCGGACGAGACAACTCGATCAGGATGAGATAAAAAATACTGTAATAAGGCAAACTCCTTACGAGTAAGGGTCAGCTGTTGCCCAGCACAAGTTGCTGTCATCGTGATCGGATTCAACTCGATAGGGCCATAGGTGAGCAGCGGGCTTTCTCGTAAAAGATCACGTCTCAATAAGGCGCGTATTCTTGCTTTCAGTTCTTCAAAATCAAATGGTTTACCAAGATAATCGTCCGCTCCCAAATTCAATCCTTTCACACGAGAAGATGTATCAGAAAGCGCTGTTAGAATCAGCACTCTGATTTGTTTGGACAGATGTCGTATGTGTTGCAGCACGTCTAACCCATTCCTATCTGGCAAGTTTAAATCCAAGATGATGATATCGTAGGCATGGATTTCCGCCAGGTGACAGCCTTCTTCTCCATCTAATGCAATATCTACCGCAAATCCTTCCATTTCCAATCCTTTTTTAATCGCATTGGCCAAATCTTGCTCATCTTCAATTACCAGCATCCGCATCTTTTGCTCACCTCTCATAAAACAATGTAGTCGGGGAATGGTTTTTGTTTAGATCGTGATATTTCCGGCGACTGTCACTTGATGGGTATCGGTATTGTAAATCCCCACTCGATAGTTGTCAGCGACATTCACTACAAAGGTTCGACTATCGGCACCGCCTGTAAAGTTCACATAAAAAAATGTATTGTCCGAGTCGATTAAACCAACTCGAAGTGTAGCGTCCCGAGGCAGCCATGTCAATGATATGGTTACCTCTTCGTTCCGAGTCAAATACCACGGGTTTCCAGACCCATCACTTATTGTGGCAAGTGATGATCCCGGCAAGTTGAAGTTAACCGGATAAGTAGCCTGTACACCAACATCGTCAGAATCCCCAAGATTCAATTCAATGATGTTTTCCTCTGATAGTTGAATTTTGTGTACCGGCTGCCCGTCCACAGTGACATCACTTGAAGTTGGGTTTGTGTCATTCACTTGAGAAATTGCTTGTTGATTTACTGTAACAGCTCCAGAAGACTGACCCGAAATATCCTCTGACTTCGAAACAACATCACTCGTTTGAATCGTTACTGGCAGCGCATCATTTGCCAAGGCAAATGCGGTCATGGGCAACACGGTTATCAACAAAACAGCCGTAATTAAAAAACGTTTCATTCTCATTTTTTTCACCTCATTTTTTCTTTTCCCCGACTACTTAACCACAGTGTATTTGATCTGTTGTTAAATTTTTGTTAAGACAGCTGTATTTCAGAAAAAGAGGAAGTCAGCTGAGGAACTTCTGGGGCGAGAACGATGCTTACGGTTATCGAGGCAGTCACGAGCCCCATCAAACATGATACTGTCCACCCAAACCTGCCAGTAAAACCGGTAGCTTTTCCGATGACAACCGGCAGTCGATCCGTTAAATCCACGACGATCTGACAGAGTCACCGCCGTAGATGGCGGGGAAGCAGATAGAGAAGAGTCAGTACATGATCGCAAGGCCCAAATAAAATTCGCGCGAGTGTGCGCCCATGTTGAGGGATACGATCAAATTCGCCTTGCCGATCCGATTGTTAACGCCGGAGCGCCCGCGGGCGTTAGACCGACGGAAACAGCCGCCTCGGGTTGTCCACGCGCACACCTTCCTGTCTTCAGATCGGCCCCGTACCACCACCCCATTTTCGTTCTCGACGGACTAGGGGAGTTCGTTTACAAACAGAATAGTCACGCGATCCGCAAAGCCGAATTGTTCTGCCTGATTTTGCAGACGGTGCACAAATATGAGGTCAACGGGCTACCCTCTTTTTTTTCTAATCGATAATCTATAAATCATGAATAAGAGAGTCGTATTTACGTTAGATCATCCAACTTTGGCGAATGCTGCGAGCGAATCTATAATAGCCTGCTTCTTCCTTCATGCCAGCAAGTACGGGAAGTATGTTCAAGAATACTGCAGCAGTTGCGGTCATGTACTAGATATCCTCATTGATCGAATAACTTAGTAATGTCGTAACCGAATCTTGATTTCACCTCACGATAATTTGCAACAGCATAACTGCCAATGGAATAAGAATCCACCCAATAGGAAATAATGATAATGATGAGATGTGAGAATCTGGAGGTTCGTCGATGGCAAGAAAAAAACAAAATCAATCGATCAAGAATGATTTTTTCGGAGACATTCAATCAGCCCTCGGGTTACCCCCGGACTTGGTCTGCCGATCCTTGTTTGTCCAAGGGGAACAAACCGTGCAGTGCGTATATCTGGAATCGATGGTCAATAAAAAAACGATTGACGAATATATTTTGAAATCGTTCACGGAAAATACGTTTTCCGAAGGGGAAGCGCCTCTTTCCGCCGAAAGCGGTTTTTTGCGCGAATTTTCCTTTTCCGATCCATATGAACAGTTGCGGGAACATGCCGTAAAAGCTCTCCTGGCAGGCCATTGCGCACTAACCGATTTTTCAAGGGAGCGCGTTTGTCTCATCAATGTGACCGAATCCAAACAACGCTCCATTGAAGAACCGAAGTCGGAATCGACCATTCGCGGGCCGCACGAAGGCTTTACGGAAAGCATTCTGACCAATGTGGGGCTTGTCCGCAAAAGAATCCGCAACCCATTCCTCCGGTTTGATAAAATGAACATCGGCAATCAAACCGGGACGACTTTGCTTATGGTGTACATGGAGAACCTCGCCCCGGAATCGCTGGTCCGGGAAGTGCGCGGCAGATTGTCAGCCATCCGGACGGACAGTGTGCTGGAAAGCGCTTATGTGGAGGAATTCATCCAGGACCGGATTTGGTCTCCTTTTCCGACGCTTACCAACACCGAGCGCCCAGATATGGTAGCTGCCCAGTTGCTGGATGGTAAAGTGGCCGTAATGGTGGACGGAACGCCCAACGTCCTGCTTGCCCCCATGACGTTTTTCGAGTTTTTCAGTTCTCCTGAAGATTATTATCAGCGGGCGGACATCGCCACGTTTATTCGCTGGATTCGGTTGATTTCCTTTTTTACGGCCGTGTTCGTCCCTTCCTTGTATGTCGCGGCCACGACGTTCCACCAGGAACTGATCCCGACCCAACTTCTGATCAGTTTGTCCGCCCAGCGGGAAGGGGTTCCCTTCCCCGCCATCTTCGAAGTGTTGTTAATGGAAGTCGTGTTTGAAATTATCCGGGAAGCGGGGCTGCGTATGCCGCGAGCGGTCGGACAGGCGCTTTCGATCGTGGGGGCGATTGTACTGGGGCAGGCGGCGGTGGAAGCCGGTCTTATTTCCGCCGCGATTGTCATTGTCGTAGCCATAACCGGCATCACCAATTTTGTCGTTCCGGTTTACAGCTTCGGCATGTCACAACGCCTGCTTCGCTTTTCGTTCGTGCTGTTGGCCGGCTTTATGGGCCTTTTTGGCATTTTATGCGGTGCCCTGTTTCTGGTTGCCCATCTGGTGTCGCTTAATTCATTTGGCGTTCCTTACTTCACTCCCGCTTCCCCGTCCATAGGAACCGATTGGAAAGATGTGTTGGTGCGGCTGCCCCGGCCCTGGCTGGATCCGAACGGTCTGCCCGGATATATTCGGAATATGAAGAGAAAAAGGTAATCTGGAGGAACAAACATGACCAACCGGTATGCAACGGGTCTGTTCACTCTGATGATGTTTACCGCCCTGCTTACGGCTTGCTGGGACAGGACGGAGATGAACGAACTGGCGCTGGTCAGTATGATGGGGGTGGACAGCGATCCGGAGAGCGACAAAATAACCGTGTATTATCAGATCAAAAACCCGCTTAGCGGCACTTCCGCCAAAGGTACGCCGGGAGGCGAACAAGCCCCTGTGTACACTTACGAAATCAGTGGATCGTCTTTTGGAGAAATCAAATCTACGATTTACAAAATGTTGCCGCGCAAGTTATTTATGGCCCACTGCAAGGTGCTGCTCGTTTCCCAGCGGGCCGCCAAACAAAACATGCGCGATATTGTCAACTTTATCGAAATGCAACCCAACGGCCGCTCGTCGGTCCCGATGCTGATTGTCGACGGATCGATATCTCAGGTCATGAGAACATTAACTCCCCTGGAGCGGGTGCCGTCTGACACGATCGATTCCAGGCTCGACCTGCTGATCCGGAATTCGCTCCTAGTGGGAAAACAGATCAAGGTCAGTGATGTCATTGAACGGATGGAAAAGTCAGATACGATCGTATTACCGTTGATCACCGGAATGACAGAGGCACCTTCTTCCAACAGCGGGGAAAGGTCGGCGGATATCGACGCCAATCAAAACAACTTTATCATCCGAGGCGGGGCGGTTTTCCGTGATTATCGCATGGCGGGCAAACTGAATGATACGCAGCTGGTCTGGTACCATTTGCTAAATGGCGATCGAGGTCGCCACGTGCGACAGTTTCAGGTGGAAGGAAAACAGGTATCCGTGGAATTGAGACTGGTTCGCATAAAACGTGAGGTCTTCTGGAAATCCGACCAACCTGTCGTTCGGATCCGCATGGACCTCGAACTTTCCACTGCCTATACAATCGAGTCCGTCCCGAAGTCTCGGAACGAGGTGGAGAGACTTGAAAACAGACTGAATCAGATCATAGCAGACGAGTCGCTTGCTTTCTATCAAATGATAAGGGAGCGTGGCTGGGATCTGTTAAGCATCAACGACTTGTTGCGCAAACAAACGCCAAATCATCCGGATATCGACCAAGCGGCGAAAAATGCACAAATTGAGATTCGTGCAAATACCCGGCTGCTCCGAACGGGAAGCATGAGTCAACCTTATGGAGGAACAGGATGAAGCCAATGATTTCCCGATTCCAGTTTTATCTGCTGACAATCAATTATATCCTCGGAACCACCCTTTTCGTGCTGATCGGGCGGCTGGTCGTACAGGCGGGACAGGATGCCTGGCTCATGCCCTTGTGGGCAGGAAGTTTTGGCATACTCGTCGGTCTGTTCTGGATTTTTCTTTTCCGATATTACCCGGGCAAAAGTCTGGTGCAAATCCCGCTGGAAGCTTGGGGACGTTCTCTGGGAACGCTTGTTTCCGTCCTGTATTTTCTTTATTTCTGTATTTTGGCTGGATGGGCTCTTCGAAATTTAAGCGATTTTTTAAATGGAACCATCATGCCGGAGACGCCGAAAACCGTTTTTCACGTCATGTTTTTGCTTGTCGCCTTTTACACGGTCGCTCAGGGGACGGAAGCCATCGGACGATTAAATCAAATCATCACTCCATTTTTGTTCTTCCCGTTCTGGTTTGTTCTGTTGCTGGCAATGGTGAACTGGGATTGGGGAAGACTTCAGCCAGCTTTCCATTCCGGCCTGGGTGCCATTTTACAATACCATTCCTTTTTGGGCTTTCCCTATATGGAAACTATTGCGCTCACGATATTGTTTCCGCTGGTCAAACAGGGGGCAACACGCCCCTTTTTGCTTGGGTTGATGACCGCTTCCCTTTCTCTTAGCATGACCTTGTTTATGATTATCGGTTTATTAGGAGTGGAGAGGGCGTCACAACTTACCTTTCCAGTGTATACGACCGTGCAGGAAATTTCCATCGGAGAGGTGATCGTCAACATCCATTCCATTATCTCCGTTATTTTACTGATTCTGATTTTTATCAAGCTGTTGGTACTCGTTTACGGAGCTTCCGAAACGCTGCGTCAAGTATTTCGTCCAAAAACCCGGTGGCCTCATTTTCTGGGTTTGACGATTTTGTTGTCGGCGACCGCCTTGTCCATCTATGAAAACCCGATCCAAAACGAGGAATGGGATGAAAAATATACATTCATATATGACAGTTTCTTTGTTCTACTGATCCCCTTTTTGTTGCTAGTGACAACATGGGTCAAACGCACGTTCGAGAAGCGAAAAGGAGGATGAATTGAACATGTTGATGCTTCACATCCTGCTGGCGCCTTTGATAGGTTTACCGATGTTGGGATTGCTTCGAAAGAGACTTTATCGGGATGCAGCAGTTTTTGGGGCTGTATCTGTTATTGGATACGGATTATGGATTTGTATCGTGAATCATCGTCCTTTTATCATTACGATTTTTATTGAAAGAATGATTGAAATGTTAAAATCCATTTCAACGACGATGATATAAACGTAGAATGAATTGTTTTGCGGGTTCTTCCCAGTTTAGTACCACTATGATCCGCCAATCCTTGTGACAGAACCTTAACAGGAGATATGAAGGATGACTGAAAACGAATGATTACTAGCGGCAAAATTAATGCTTATAATAAACCGTTTCTTCATACCTACCTTGTAGCCAGATTCTAGGGTACTGATTTTGAACGGGTTGATCTCGTGCGGAATAACCATTTCATAGATTTCCCTATCAAATAATACTTCTGTCGGAGGAAAGCAAGAAGTGAAGTCACTATAATCATAATTAAATAACCAAGCATTAAACTATTTTTAAAATCTTGGTGCATTGAAAAATAAACAAAACAGACTATTAGAATACCAATTACCGTTTTTTTTCATATCAGTATCTCCTCGTATAATATGTTTATAAAAAATAAATATATGTGGTAAACTTGGGCATCAGAAGATTATCATAGGTTAAATTTATCGGAGACCAAGCAATGATCAAATATCAGGGGGAGGTCGTCGGAAACGACGGCCTTTTTACTTGGTTCAAGGGTTATGCGGCAAACTGGTCTCGTAGTAGATATGCGGCATGATAGGATACCTAACTAGAGACTGCAATTTTGCATGCTTCTTGAGACAAAAAGGACGCGTAAGCTTATGCTCTTTCATTTTACTGGTGATTCCGGATACTTTACCTTAGGTTTAGGTCCTTTAGCAAACCCGGATATACTCCTTTCAATTTTCTTCTTCCCTTAATAACACAGCTCAAAACTTCTTTTCATCGGGCATTTTTTCTTGTTATTTCGCCCCCCTTCCCTCCCTCTTTTTATTTCATAGCTTTCAGAAAAGTTGCTAAAGCAATATCATGTTTGTCTATTATTAAAAACGTTTGAAATCATGATATGCTGTTCGCCGCCTGATTATTTGGCGGAAAAAAACCATGGATTCGCCATTCGGTTTGGCGGAGCCAAACCGAATAAACAGCCGACAATAGCCTAATCCCTTCTGTACATTGACGGGGGATTAGGCTATTGTCGATTAAATAGGAAAATGCTCCCGAACCTTTGGAGAGGATCCCCGGGAGCATTCACTTCATCATGTCAAAAGTACTTTATTTCGGCCTTTCTTGCAAGGCTTATTTACGCACTTTCGAGAATCAATCTCCTGACGTCCAAATCTGCTGTGACGATTGCGGCCGGCTTCTCCATAAACACGGTCGTTATTGGCGAGGCGTTGTGACGAAACACGAAGTCATCCTGATCCCCATCTACCGCTGGTACTGTCCTGCTTGTAATAAGACGATTTCCCTTCTTCCGGAATTTCTGATTCCATGGGCCCGGTATGCGACTTGGGTGCGAGAAGCGGCATTGAAGCGCAAGCGCAAGGGATTCTCTTGGCGGCAGATCGCAGAAAGCACGACAACATCTAGCGTACGTTACAGCTTCCGTACGTTGAAACGCTGGTGGGCAAGGCATTTGCACCGCGCAGCAAATGCGGCACTTTGGGTTGCCGGGCAATTCATTGCCGGGGGAGTAGACGAAGATATGCTCCGCCTTTACCCCACCATGATGAATCCAACGCCAATGGACACACTGGATTGGCTGAACAAACTGTTATCCCGATTCATCCCCGCTGGCGCATCTAGACGGGGCTATTGGACTTTTCTAAATGCAGGGTTACCTGCATGCCGCATCACGCTTATAAATTCCTTCAGCATCCGCCGCCAAGGAGCACGGCAAGCGAAAGTCGCCTCCAAAATCGCTTTAAAAATCGCCTGGACGGCAAGTTGCCCTCCCGATCCCACAAAATATGCGCCCTCCCTGGTTTCTAGCGTCTATGGGATACTCTCATAGACCACAGGGAGAGGAGATTTTGCATGGATGAGCAAGCAAGGCAGCAAGAGGCTAACTTCCGTTACGGCTTGATTGCGCCCCTGGTTAGCCGCAAATTGGATCCCGGAGAGCAAATGGCACTCATGCGCGAAATTGTAAGCCACGAGTATGAAACACCGTCGGGAAATGCCGATAACCTTATGCTGCAAGATCATCAGCATTTCTTATTTTCTTTACAAATCAGTCAAATGAGTAAACTCCATGTGCGTGTAATAAACGCTTGTAATAGGAAAACAGACTTCTAAATCTGAATTCAAATCGCTATAAACGAAAAAAGACCGTACAACAGTCTATTTACAATTTTTATTCATGAAATAATGCGTACTAAGATCAGTTCTCTAGCTCGCGTACTGTTTCTTTTACCTAGATGCTAACCCGGTGGAAGCAAAGTTTCCAGGGCAAAAATCTACGCGGATTAGCGGTCAGACTTGCTGACGGCTATAAAAGTTTAATACCTGATTGCAGGTCCTTATATCCAGTTGAGTTATTTAACCCCTTTTTCTATGAAAGTCAAGTAATCGCACTCTATGTGATGTGTTCAGCATCCAGCACCATTATCTAAGATTTTGAGCCCTTTTCACGTATTCATAGAGTTGTTACTTTCGAAATTCAGGTTTAGCTATTTTCCTGGCTAATATTCTAAACCCATTATAAACAAAATATCCAATTAAACAACCTGTCATATTCAAAATGATATCATCAACATCAAAATAACCTAACATTGTGACAAATTGGAAACTCTCGATCCCAATTATACTGATTAAACAAATCAACAAAGTCTTAGAAAGTTTCCTGTACTTTGTAAAAATAGTAGGGATTAAGAATCCTAATGGACAGAACGTAACAATATTACCCAAAATATTTATGAAGGCAAATGGAGTCGTTTTAAAACGGAAATAACTTGAGATACTTCGAAAAGGATCTACATTGTAGTTCCAGATCCCGATACTCCTATTTTCAAGTATGGATTGTATTCTATCAATAAAACCAATAGGTTTTACTACAACAAACCACAGAAGAAAAAAAACATAGGCAACAAATATTAACTTCCAAAACCTTGAAACATTGTTTGTAGTCATTTAATATCCTTCCCAACGTTTTTAAAGAATGATGACAGGCGGAATTTCAGTATGTGTGAAGGTTTCCCTATTAAATAACGAACCGGAAACGGGCAATCGTGTAACCTTGATGAACCGGCTCGCAACAGTCACGCTTGAACCGCTCGAACAAGTTGTACGCCAGCAGCTTGATGAGCAGATCAACTTCGTTCGCCTCAAAATCGCTGGTCGCAATCCGGTCAATCGAAAACCCGTTCTTGGCTTCCTTGATGTAATATTCCATACAGCAGCGCTGGTTGTAGAACCGCCACAGGTCAATCGGCTCCCAGTCCAGATTGGTCACGATCGCTTCGTATTGCCGATCGGTGTCGAATACCAAGCGGGTCTGTCCGTCATCGATTACCTGCGCTTTGCGAATGATCGCCACGCGGCGGGGCTTTTTCCAGGATGTCGCTTTGTAAATGAGCGTTATCCCTTCGATAATCCAGTCTTCATCGACAAATCGTTTCCAGTACCGGCAGGCTGCACCTGCGCCGCAAGGCGCTGCGTCCTTTTCAGCTTGCCGACGTAGCCGATGTTCTTGCCTTCCCACAGGCTATAGAACTCCTCGCCGCCGAAGCCCTTGTCGAATCGGGCATATTTCACCGAACGTCCGCCAAGGAGCTCGAACGTGTTGTCTAAGAATGAAGCAGCATCCGTAGAGGCATGCGTGTTCCCAGATCGGAGGAAGTCATTCAGGCACAGGCGAGACTGCCCCTCAAATGTCAGTAGCGGGTGGTAGCTTTTGCGGCCGGGCTTGTGCGGGTTCTTTCCTTTCTCTGCGCCGACTTGATCGCCGTATACGGTTTCCGCCGTCGAATCCAGATCAAGGACAAGTTTAGACGGCAGGCAGGGCCGAATGACGGTCTGATTGAGCGTTCGCAGTTCAAACCGCAAGTTAGGACAAGATGTTCTCAATCGAATCAGTTCTTTGTACAGCAAGGTATGGTGTGGGCATCGCCCGCCAAGAAATCGCTTCAGAAGCTAGTCGCGCTATAGTTTGCGAAAATGAAAGAGCCGCTCGCAGCCGAGCATCCAACCCACGATGAGATAAAGCAGAATGCGGTAAATCGGAAAGAGAGAATTTCGTCCTTTGCCGCAAGAGATGTCACGTAACGCTTCGGAGAGCTTTATTTTCTCAAGGTATTCCAGAAAGATTTTGATGCCTCCGAAGCTGGTGGCATTCTCCAAGGAAAATTCAGTCTTGATCTTGCTGACGGGTGTGGTAGACTTCACCTAAAAGGTGCTCCTCTCTTTGGGTGATGTGTTTCAGTCAAACACCATTCTACCAAAGATTTGGAGCCCTTTTCACGTTTCCACGGAGCTGTACGTTCGAAATTCAGGATTACTTTTCGTTTCTAATTAGTTACCCCTGAAAAATTCGAATTTAGAGTTCGCTCTACTCTCCTTGAAATTTTCAGGTGGACATATTTCCTTTGTATTCCATTTCTTTGCCTTATTTGATCATCTGAGCGGCTTTTCTGAGGTTATGAACCCAAATTCCCAAGCCGATCCAGGTTTTTGAGCCAACAAAGCCCCTGTACCGGCTGCGGTTTAAACCGTACCTGCGTTTCAGTAAACTGATTTTGGCTTCACCTGCAGCGCGGAAGCGTTGCAAATCTTTATACCATAACTGTTTCTCAAGTTCCGCACGTTTCTTGCTCTTCTTCCCTCAGAATGGGGTGCTGATTCGTGTTACACCCAGTTCTGCAAGGGTCGATTCATTTTTCTTGCTGCCGAAGCCGCGGTCGGTTGCCACAGCACGGGGCACCGAGCCAAATCGTTCTTTATGTTGTACCACGGCGGGAACGAGCATTTCGTCGTCCGAGGGGTTACCTTTGTATAACTCATAGCCGGTTACAAACCCATTTTCGGTTTCATCGATTCGCGCTTTGTATCCGAATTCCGCGCTCTTGGATAGCTTCCCTTTTTTGATCGGGCGTGCTTCAGGATCAAAGAAGCTGACGATCCGATCTGGAATAATGCGGTTTCCGGATACCACTTGCTTGGCCTGATCGACGAGCTTTTGGGTCAAGGTAATAGCTTCACCTAACTTCTCTTTCATCGCCTTGACGGACGCCTTACCTTTATCCTTTGTAAGATTCATAACAGCTGTTGATTTCTGACATACGTCTTCCGTCATCGCAGCGACTTGCTCCGTTATGGCATTGAGCTCGTCCCATGACTGTTGCGTGCGCCGGCGCAGCAACTTGGCGATCGAAAGGATGTGTTGCTTCACTTCACTGTTTTTATCCTCGAAGTTCCGGGTCGCTTCGGACGCCACTTTCCGGATCTTGCCTACCAGGCGAGTGATGACCTTTACGCCATCCTGCAGCAAGGTCGCATAGGTCGGATGATGTACATCCGATTCGACTACGGTGGTATCCGTCCGCAGCTTCCGGTGTTTGAGCACCTTCGCTTCATCCAGTTTTTGAAGCAAAAGCTCATTGAGTTGTTCGACCCATTCTTCGCCATAGCGCTGGCGCGCTTTGATCAAGGTCGTCGGATCAGGCATCTTTTCGTCAATGGGTATGCGGCAAAATCGCCGCCACGTCAGACTGTCGCCTACTTCCTGCACGAGGGATTCGTAACCGGAATTGTAGCGACGCTTCAGATACATGAGACGCAGGAAGGTTTCAATCGCTTTGGTCGGACGGCCCCTTAGGGTGTGATGCTTCTCTAGAAAAGGCTGCATGAAACGTTCATCATCCAGCAAGGCATCTATTTTAGCCAGTTCTTCAGGCAACGACCATACGCTCTCAGAGATGATGGAATCCCACAATGTGATTTGTTCTTCACGAAGTTTCAACATTTTTCTCACCTCAAAAGGATTTTGAGGGGCAATGAAGAATTCATAAGCATAGGAATTCGGCCCCCCTTTGGATGGTTATCTGGACAATAACTAATTCCATTTTGAGGCAGTGAATTCCTTTTATTTTTGATCAAAACCCTGATTTTTTCAGGGGTAACTAATTAACAGTGAGCAACATTCAACATGCATCGCATCGGGAGTTTGTCTTCATTCTGGAAAGCTGCAGAATGCTACTTTCTTGATTTATTCTTCATTTCTTTCTTTATGCGTAATAGACTCTCCTTCTACATCTATATTAGGAAGAATTTTATCTAACCACTTCGGAATATACCAAGCTGATTTTCCCATTAGAGTCATTACAGCAGGTACTATTGTCATTCTGACAATAAACGCATCGAAGAATACTCCAAAGGCTAGTGCCATTCCAATTGATTTAATCATCGCATCAGGATTCATCATAAATCCGAAAAATACTGCCATCATAATAAAAGCTGCAGCAGTTACTACTCTACCGCTGTCTCTCATTCCATATAAAATAGCTTTACGACTATCTCCAGTATGCATATAACTCTCTCTCATTTTACTAACTAAGAATATTTCATAGTCCATAGCTAGTCCAAACAATATCCCTATTGTAATAACAGGTAAAAAGGCTAATATTGGAGATTCCGATGGAAATCCAAAGAAATTAATGAAATGCCCATCTTGAACAACAAATACCATAAATCCTAATGTTGCTCCTAATGAAAGTAAGAACCCAACTACTGCTTTCAACGGTACTAATAGTGATCTAAAGACCATTACTAAGAGTATATAAGCAAGACCAATTATTAAGGATGCAAATAATGGTAAGGCATCATTCAATTGCTGTGATATGTCAATGTTCATAGCCGTGCTACCTGTTACCATTAAGCAATATCATGTTCTTTTTCTGTTTCTTTAGATTTGTCTCTAATAAGATTTACCAAATCCTTTGTTTCTATATCATCCGGTCCGGATTCTGGTGTAATTTGAATCATAAAAATTTCTCCGGAAGGTCCAGGTATAAGTGGTGATACAGATTTAATATCTTTTAAATCACTAATTTCTTTCACTATTTCTCCAATAACTTGAGGTGTTTCCTCTGTTACTTTACTAACTTTTGCAGCAACAACTAATTGTGCATTAAAGCCTTCTCCATACCCTTCCGTTAGTAAATCATATGCTCTTCTTTCCGTCATTTCCGTTGATTTAGCTGTTCCATCAGATGGTAGCCCCAAATTCATATGGAAGAAAGGAATTGTAAGAATTGCAAGGAATGCAATGGATACTAGCGATATAATGATAGGATGTTTAGTAACCAATCTCCCCCATCTATTAGCTTTTTCTTCGTCTGTTCTATTCTGACCATTGATTTTTTGCCAAAATCTACTTTCCTTTGCAGGCGACAATCGGTGGCCTATCATACCTAAAATTGCTGGTAAAGTAATAATCGAAATAAGCACGGCTGCCAGTATACTAATAGCGGCTGAAACACCCATAAGGGTTAAGAATGGAATTTGAGCTACAGATAAACCCAATAGTCCAATAATAACAGTCAAACCTGCAAATACTACAGCACTTCCAGATGTTCCTATGGCTATTGAAATTGAATTGTTGATGGCATGTCCCTTGCCAATTCTTGTCTGAATCGTGTAATAATAAATAGTGAGTAGTCAATACCTACCCCTAAACCCAACATAGCTGCTAGAATTATAGAAATAGAATTCAAATCAATAAAGTAGGCACCAATCATAATACCTAATAAGCTAATTCCTAAACCTAATACCGCTATAAGAATTGGTAAGCCTGCTGCAATAAATGAACCAAAAGTAATTGCTAATACAATAAATGCAACCACTACTCCAATTACTTCATAAATTCCTTCAAACTGTATGCTAGAGAAGGTAATATCTCCTCCCATTATTTCTGTCTGAATACCTGCATCTCTTGTTATTTCAATACTATCCAAAATGTATTCTTTCGATTTTTCTGACACTTTGTCAGCTTCTAACGCAAACGTAACTTGTGCGTAACCAATTGTTTTATCTTCATTTAAGTTGTTCAGCTCTATCGGTGATTGAACACTTGCTACTTTCGAATCTTTACTTATTTCATTAAGTACTTCCGTAATTTTGCTTTGGACATCCTCTGATTCCAACGTTCTATTATCTGGTGCTTTAAATACGATGTTTACAGTTGATTGTTCGGAAGTACCTGCAAATTCTCCTTTAATCAAATTGGCTGCTTTTTCCGCAGGTGTATTGGGAATAGTTAGTTCTCCATGAAAAGATGGTTTTAAACTCAGTACTAATACTGCTAATATCATCAAAATTCCTACAGTGCCAAAAAGTACCGCTTTTTTATGTGTTGCTGACCAATTTCCTAATTTATAAAGATACTTTGCCAATGTAATCTCCTCCTGTATTTCCTGTCTGTATATGTGCTAAAACAACCAAATTGATAAAATAAACACCATGAACGATTGTTCATTTTTGTTTCAAAAAAATATCCACATTATTTAAATGTGAGACATTTCTTTAAATCGGCTTTCAGTACCGTGAAATGAGAAAAACATCAACTGGTCAATGAGGATGCTAATTTTTTCCCCATCTTCTTGAGTCTTTAAAATGGTATATAATCCTTCTACAAAGTTTGTTGATAGGACATAGAAAATAAATGGTTCTTTCACAATGCTTTTATCTTCAAAACGAGAGAATATTTCTTTTTGAATAATATTATGAAAAACATCCACGACCTCGTTTTTAAAGTTCTCATATTTAGATCCCTTACTCTTACCGAAAAGAATTAAGACTTCTTTACTGTTTCCTTTAAAAATGTCCAAAATCCTATTTTTAATTTCAATCAATTTTTCATTAGGGTTAACATCAGCAACAATAATTTTATTGATCGTAGCAAACAAATCGCTATAAACCGATTCTACTACAGAATTAAACAAATCCTCCTTATTCCTAAAATATTTATACACTGTACCTAATGCAGTATCTGCGTTACTGGCTATATTTCTAACGGATGCACTTAAATAACCCTTCTCTTTAAATTCATCCAATGCAGCTATTAAGATTCGTTTTTTAATTTCCTCTTTTAAATATTGCATTCGTGAACCTCCGTTCATTTTTGAATAATATATATTTTATCATGCATAAATCTACTTGTAAACCAATTTAATTAATTGAGTTTCCGCAAAAATGAATGGCATGTAATTACGGAGGTGTGTATCTTAAGAAAATCCCCCAAAACAGAGATGAAAAGTGAGAAATATTACCTGAAAACAGCAAAAAACCTCCCTTTGATTGGTATAATTTAAGTACCGCCAAAATTAATCTAAACAAAAATGTAAATTATTAGGGGTTTTTAACATGTTCCATTCCACCACAGATGTGTATGTAACAAAACGGGAAACGATACATTTTGCAAAAGACCTGGTATCCGAATCTGGTCAAGTCGAATCCAAATTTATTACCCAAACCATTTACTGTCTGTTGAAGTCCAAAAGTGTGATTCTTAGAAATATCGCAGTCGCCTTGAATGAATTCATTCAGGTAAAGAATACAATTGATCGATTAAGTCAGAATCTGCAACGACCGTCTCCGTCGCTCACCACCCGCTATGCGAAATAAATGGTGAATGCACTTGATGAGGACGCGTTAATTCTGGAGGACGACTCCGATGTGATCAAACCGTATGGTCGAGCATTCGAAGCGTTGGGGCAGGTCAGAGACAGCTCGAGTAAAGATTACAAGATTGAAAAGGGTTATTCGGTCACGGAAATAGTCGGTTTGACGCCCCGCAGAAGCAACCCGTCAACCTCTTCTCTCGGATCCATTCTTCCACAGAGAAGGGATTCAAATCAACAAACGAAGTGCTGTTAGAGGGACTCCGTCACGTCATCGGCCATTTGAAAAAGTAGGCTACATTTGTTTTTGACGGGTGTACCCTTCTTCCTCAAAGTCGGAAACGTAGGCCGTTTCGTCAGCTGAATTCTCTACTACCAGCAACATATCGATGATTGGCTTGGCCCGGCACCGAAGTATATCCAACATGCTCTAATTGCAGAACCTTGTTGCCAAGTATTGAACGAATTCGTTCGGCCTCTTGCTCGAAACGTTTCTGAAGCCTTTCCTCACTGGCAGATGCCATTGTCGAATGGTCACGATACGGTGTCAAATATTCCACACCGCTCAGATAAGATATGGAATCGCAGAACTCTCTAATATACCACAAGCGTATATGTAAGCCAAAGCATATACCTTGCCCTCGACCCTTTAAACGGCGTCAGCAGCTATTGGTTCGCTTAACTCGATACTCGTTGGAAGACTTTTAGAAAAAGACAAAAAACTTTTTGACTCCTTCGGCTTTTATAGTGGGACCTGCTTCTTTTCATTGTCGATTTCTTCAACAAGGTTTATTTCGAATCAAATGTTAACTTAATATTTATTGGTTGCAAAGTTCTTTTAAGTGGTGAGTAATAATTTGTTCCGTTTTTTCAATGGTGAATATATCCGGTCTTAATAGAGCATGTATGGATAAACCTTCAATGACTGCAGAAAGCCTTAATTTTTCGATTTCAATATCTATGTCTTTTTTTACATAGCCTGCCTTTATCAAGATTTCAAGCAGTGCCTCCATTAAAATGTATTCTCCTTCGATGAGTTCATCTTTTTTCGTGTTCAAAACTGCACTTGTAAGTGAACGAATGACGAAAACCAGCCATACGCCAGCTTCAGCTTGTTTATCCCGATCGACAGGAACCAATTCTAACAACGTTTCCTGTACCGCAATGAAAGGGTCTTGTGACCATGATTTATTCTTCGACCGTTCTTTCCCGCGAGCAAGAAAATAATCCATGATAAATAATAGTAACTCATCCTGGTTTGAGAAATAATGTCTCAATGCTCCGGCAGACATTCCAGCCTCAGATGCGATTCTGCGGATAGATGCTTTTTCAATACCTTCGGTTTCAATAATTTTCCAAGCCGTTTCAGCGATGAGCTTTCTTTTGTGATCATGATCAACAATTTTCGGCACTTCAAATCACCTCTTGTTTTATTTAACACACTGTGTTATTATTATTTTATCACAGTGCGCGAAATAAATGAATAAATAAGGAGGATGTTTAGGTGATTGAAATCATTGAATCATTAATTCCTGCCAACATAGATTTCACAACAGCACTCCTCATTATTGTGCTCTGTGCTGTCATTGATATTTTAAGCCCCGGGGTATTGGCGATTACAGCTTATATCCTTCTCATACAAAAAGAAAAAACAGCATCGCGATTGATCGTTTTTTTATTTTCGACACAATTTTGCTATTTTATAATGGGTATCTTGGTTTATCTCGGAGTTGGGCCAATTCTTGGTATTATAGAAAGCATGGCGAACAATCAAATTTCAAGTTGGTTTTATACGATACTTGGAGTCGCCTTTGTATTCATTAGTTTTTATAATCCTAAAAAAGGGATGGAATCCCGATTTTTGGAATGGTTACCTACGCAAGTGTCTATAAGAGGGATGATCATACTCGGTATTATTGTCTTTGCGATTGAGTTTACCACAGCTTTACCGTATTTTTACTCGATATTACTAATGGATGGTTTAGCGTTTCATACGGGTTTGTCCATTGGCATTTTACTTGGCTATAACGCGATTATGGTACTTCCTTCAATCTTACTATTGATCGTGTTTATACTATGTAAAAACTGGATAATGAATCAGCTTGAACAACTGCGATCAAAATTAGTAAAAGCTCCGTTGTCTTCTGTATTAGTCGGAGTGGCAGTTATTGGGGCGATTTTATTCAATATTGGCATCAGGGGAGTTCTATCTTGATATTCGTTATGTAAAAAGGAGATGTAGCGTTATGAAAGAGATTGCAAGCGGTGCAAGTTTACTTCTATTGCTTCAGGGAGTTGGAGGTATCATAAATCGATTGGCAGGCGGGGGACCAAGTTGGTTTCTCGTCAATTACATCGATGCATTGCAAGGATATGAAATAATAGCCAGTATAATTTTAGTGATATTGGGAGCAATTATTGGTGTGGGTTCTCTTAAAATAAAGGATAAAGTTGACTAACCTATTATGTCTTGAAGACCTCATAGTTATTCCTCACCCTTGAAGTTTATTCTATGAGCATGATACTTGGGTGAGGAAGGCTCGTAAAGTGTTCATGGTTATTCAATCAAACGTTGCTCTTCCGCCATTCTTCTTGATTTAATTCCCCGTTTATTGCAGCTGCGGATACAGCACCTGAAGCAGCTGCAACAATAGATTGGTGTAAGTGTGTAGTTGCATCCCCTGCTGCATAAACACCAGGTACACTAGTTTTTCCAAACTCATCGACTTCAATGATTCCAGTATCCAACATCCGGCAACCAAGGGCAACTGGCAAATCCGATCCAAGTTCCAATTCCGGCTTGAAGAAAATCCCTGTGCACGAAATTTCCGTCCCATCCTCAAGCTTGATATGGCTTACCATGCCTTGATTTGATTGGATTGAATGTATTGGTGCATTAAATACCGGGATATTATGTGCGCGCAATTCTTCACGTTCTGCTTCACTCAATTCATCGGGACCATTTGTACAAACTACTAACTGCTTCGACCACCCAGAAAGCAATGGGACAAAATGCATTAATGTCGCTCCTCTGTTTATGACAACTAATTGCTGATCCCTTAGTTCCCAGCCATCACAATACGGGCATACAAACGCACTCTTACCATAGACCTCCGCCAACCCTGGTATACCAAGATCACGATCCTTCATTCCGATAGCAAACAGCAGTTTTCTAGTGGCTATCTTCACCCCCGAAACAGTTTCCAACAAAAATTGTCCATCTTCCCCTTCTATCAACTTGACGATATCTTCCAGATGTGAAACCGATGGATAAGTGCGAAGCTGCTCTTTTGCAATATTTCGAAAGTCATGTGGGCTAATGCCATCACGTGTTAAAAAGCCATGAGCCTCTCTAGTCACTGCATTACGCGGTTGGCCCTCATCAATAATCAATGTCTTCTTTCTAGCACGTCCTAGCACAAGTCCAGCACTTAAACCTGCAGGACCTCCTCCAATAATAACAACATCAACTTCCTTCATGATTAACTCCCTTCCACTTTAGTTTAACTTTCCATAGGTGAAGTGATTACTCAGTATGATGCATGGGCTTATTTTCAAAATGGCAAATCTACGGCGTAAACTCGATTTGTCATTTTCTGCATATTTCATTCTAGACTTGACTTTTATTAAATAGTCTATCCAATTTCAAGTAATCTAACATGTACTTTGCAAGTGTTATGACTGAAAAAATCAACATTAAAATTAATGTGATTGAGCGCCGGGTGGTGTACCCAATTCATAAGAAGCGACTAAACCACTTAACATGCCAACAAGCGCAATGACCATTCCATTTAATATGATAAGTGTTGTTTTTCAAAGGCAAACACAATCAAAGTACACGCCTCTTTCTTCATCCGCCTGAATATCATGCCCATCTGGATCAAAAATTCCCGCTCTTCCGGAACCGCCATTGTTTCGTACAACGCGTCCCTTATGCGGGAACTCATCTGATGTAGGCGCTTTGGTTGATTCATCCTCATGAATAAGTAAACATGCTTTGCTCTTCTAACTGAATGAGCACTTTGCCGAAGCGCCCTCCTTGTTTGATTGGGATCGTTTTTCCAGGATAAGTTTGATCCAGATAATCTTCAATGATGGCCTGCGTATTCTCATCTACTGGATAATTGTAAAAGTTAAGCCAATGTAAAACCTCTTGAATGGCTTCCGCACGAGACACAACCCTGGCTTTCATTTCTTTTGTGACGAGTGAATGAAAGGCGTACCCTTTTAGATAAAGCAGCTGTAGCAAATACATCATCTCGGAGTTTTGATGCTTGTTGTATGAATGGTTTAACAGCGGTAATATTTCAAGGGTGAGGCTGTGTTCTTTAGGACCTGCTGCCAAGCTGATATAACAAAATTTTCGAGCGCAGCTGATCACTTTCTCCACCATCTCCCAGTCTGTGATCGCTGGGCACATTGACACAAAGACAAAATCAAAAGCTTGGTTCCAGCCTAATGTCTTCGTATCCATATCTTCAAAGGCTGCGCGCACGATCTTTACCTTACCGTCGGCCCATTTTTGATTGTTGTGCTCCAATAGTTCTGTGAACGGAAGCGACGGCTCAACGGCGGTCACATCTGCTCCTCTTTGCGCAAAGGGAATAGAAAATATTCCAGAGGCCGCTCCGATGTCGAGGACAGAGGCGCCATTAAAATTTACGCCTTGATTTTCCAACCAGCCGATAATACGTGCTGACCGTCTTCTTCCTTCATCGTTGAACGATTGCTCATTGTAGTTTTGGGCCGCGATGGCGCCAAAAGTGAATCTCGGCTCGATCCCTAGTGATTTCATCAAGTTTACACCTGTCGTTTGGTCGTCCTTCCAAGCTTTTTCCCAAGCAGCTTCGTTGCGTAACATTTCGATCATCTAGCTTAACACCTCATTTCTTAATGTAAAATGTAAATGGATTTCAGCTTAAGCCTCAAGCTGTTCTCATTCCCCTTCTAACTCTCCTTCAAGCTCTAGGTATTTCTGCCGCAGCTGATTCAGAACTTGTTCATCCGGTGTCCAGTACCCTCGCTGCTCGCTTTCCAGCAATGTTTCGATCATCGCATGGTAAGCCCAGCGGTTGTTGTCCTGCAGCTTCTGACCAAGCTCTTCATCAGCCACATAGACGTCATGCAGTCGATCAAATACCCAAGGTTCTACTTTTCCAGTCGTGGCTGCAAGTCCCAGTACATACTCGAATCGGCTGGCCATTACCTTTGCACCATGATAAGGATGCTTCAAGAGATCGTTGATCCATTTCGGGTTCGTTAAGCGAGTCCTTACTCCGCGTGCAATCGCATGTTCAGCAGATTCTGTCTTGATGTGCTCCCCTGTCGTATCCGTAATATGAATGTCTGCTTTACGACCTTTCATCACTTCCACAGACTTTGCCAAGCCGCCAAAATACTCATAATAGTGGTCAGAATCCGTTACTTCCCATTCATGACTGCTGCGAATTTGCGACACGATATCCACCGCCAGCATATGTGAACGGTACAATTCCGGCTCCGCCTGTCCTCGCGCTAGTGCGCTGTATACATGCTGCTGGCTGTCAGAGTATGCCGCTCCGAGCTCAGACTCCTCGTTCCATAGCTTCGTCTCGATCATCCGCGTCACCGTCGTGCCATACTCGCCTTCTGCCGGGCCGAAGATGCGGGCGCACGCTAAGTCATGCGCTTGACTTGCCTCATATCCAGCAGCCAGCAGCTCCTCCTCCATACTTCGTGTATGGGCCTTGAA
Organism: Paenibacillus sp. 7541; assembly: GCF_002276395.1. NCBI lineage: Bacteria > Bacillati > Bacillota > Bacilli > Caryophanales > Paenibacillaceae > Paenibacillus > Paenibacillus sp. 7541. The sequence goes on from NZ_NQLZ01000006.1 coordinate 74,013, forward strand.
CCAATTGAGTTCATCAGGTTCATCCAGCTCCGATACCTTCCGGAATAGCTCATGTAAATCTTCCAGCAAATTCGGAAACAAATCGCGAAAAACCCCAGTAATATGCACCATGACGTTCAAGCGCGGTCGGCCTAATTCCGCAAGCGGGATCACTTCATATTCAGTACGGAACGTTCCGACTCCCCCGCCAATGCGAACCCCCATATAATGCAGGATTTGCCCGATGGTTTCCCCTTGTGTGCGCGACGTCTCAATCCCCCAGAGGATGACCGCCGTCGTGTGCGGGTAGTCCCCGTGCTGCTCGCGATATTGCTGTATGGAGTTTTCGGCGACAATCGCCCCTCGTTCAGCAGCTGTACGGCTGGGCACTAAGCGGGGATCGAATTGGTACAGATTGCGTCCGGTCGGCATTATTTCAGGTGTTCGCAGCACGTCCCCAGCGAGCTTAGCTGGAACGTACCGACCCTCCAGTGCCCGCATCAGCCCTTCCGCTTCCTCATTTTGCAATGATCTTAGGTAAGCTTCGTAACCGTACTCGAGCGAAGCTTCCAACTGCTTAAGCCAATCTGGATGTTCACTCTTATACATGTCCGGGATTGCCTTGTTTGACACATAAGCGGTCACTAACGCATTCGCTTCCTCATCGAGCTGGCGCAGCAAGCTCACATGCTTGCCCGAAGTTAGCGCATCCGCCCGAACGCCTTGACGTTCAGCGAGCAGTCCGCGAATTGAGCGAATATTTCCCCGCTCGTGGCGAAGCACGAATTGCATATGGTTCAAAGCGACTTCAGGAGAATAGCTGTCGCCAAGCACATGCAGTCCACTAGGGATGAGCGAACGCTGCATGCGATAGAGCTCCTCCTCCATGTGTTCTACGGTCTCCGCGGAGAAGTCAAGCGACTTCGCTACCGCCTGCAGCTCTTGTAGAATCGCCTCACATCGTTCCGGCGCGAGCTGCTTCGCTTCACGATATTCGTGCAGCAAGGCTTCAAGCTCACGCCATTCGCCATACAGCTCAGCTTCAGTAAAAGCCGGCGCCTGATAGCCGATCAATACGGCATGGCTGCGCCGCTTGGCGATCATCGCTTCGGACGGATTCCCTACGTAATAGTAGTACAAATTTGGCAAATCCCCGAGTAAGTCATCCGGTACACAGTCCCCAGACAGAGCGGCCTCTTTCCCCCGCTGAAACTCTAAGGTGCCGTGTGTCCCGATATGGACGATGGCATCCGCTTGAAACTGTTCACGAATCCATTGATAAAACGCAGTATATTGATGCGTAGGTAGTAACGAACGATCGTGCAGTGACTTCTCTGGATCCTCATGGATACCGCGTGAAGGTTGCAGGCCGATAAACACTTGGCCGATCATTAGACCGGGTATGAGAAAGGAGCCGTTGTCCGTCATGATGTCACCAGGCGGCTGACCCCAGCGGCTTATCGCTTCTTCTCCCCATGAACGACCGGATAGCTTCTGTGTGAAATGGGGATCCGCATAACGGATCAACTGACTCGAAGCTTGAGGATCAGACCATTTTGCGGAATTGACTAGACCGCCCTCTATAAATCTGGCACGCAGCTCCGCCGCTGACAGTTCCTCGGTATGATATCCTTGCTGCTTCAGCCAGCTCAATAAACGTGCTATCGATTCGAATGTATCCAAGAAGGAACCGCCGAACACCGTTCCTTCGCCTGGCGGATAATTGTAGCCAATGAGCGCCAGCTTCTTCTCTGCATTGGGCTTGCTCCGCAGGGCAAGCCAGCGGCGGATGCGATCTGTCAAGCGTTTTGTCCGTTCAGGGATAAGTGCAAGTCGCTTTAGCGGAACGTTTAGCTCGGCGTCTTCTCCTTCTTCCTGCAGTGCCGCTATCGGAAACATCTCCACGCTCCCGTCAAGCTCCGGAAGCATGACCTGAACGAGTAGCAACGAAGGCTCAAGTCCACTCGCAGACTGTCTCCATTCTTGTTCCGTTCTACTGTTCAACAATAGCGGATGCAGCATCGGCACATCGAGCTGTTCCAGCATCTGCACAGCCCCGTCCTGATTTCCTCCGCCGGGACCAATCCCAAGTCGGAAAGGCAGCAGGTTCACGATAAGGTCGACTTGGTGACCGTCGCCAAGTAGCAACTCGCGCAGACGGTCGAGCGGAATGTTCATCACTGAAGGAAACGCGATCGGCATGACGTTCACGAAAGCCTCCAATTGTTCCTTAAGCTGCGCAATACATTCTGCGGTATCGAGCGGATTGCTATTCCCAAGATATAAAATCGCGACATTCGGCCGACCTTCGTCGTAGCGATTGCTTTGCCGGTAGCTGGCTGCAGACGAGTAAACCGTGCGACTGCTCGGCTCCATAATCGTTAACTCCCGAACATATACCGGCTCCTTAGGCTCCGGCAACAGATGGCAGCCGCCGTATTCACGGCCTGCCAGACAAAGCAGACCGAGCAAATTGTCAGTACCTCCGCCCCGCCAATATTCGGTAAATCGAACGTAGTGTTCATAATCCGCCTTACCCTCATCCATTCCTTCTAGCGGCAAGGACGTTGCCGCATGTGTATGCCCTTCTTGTCTAGGCAAATTTGCAAAGGTCAGACTGCCTAGCCTGAGCAGCGAAGCGATCTCAGCGGAGTTGCCGCCAAGCGGAACGATATGAGCCGTCCCTTTGCTTAGCAGGCTACTCAACCATTCGACAACGTCCTGGCGGACGCCATGTGCATCGAAGATGACAAGGTCAGCTCCAACAAGCGTGGCTTCCACGTCCTCAAGCTCGTCGATCTTCCGATTCCCTAAATCGATGATGGTCAGATACAGCTGATTTTTCTGATTTTGATCAAGCAATTGATATGCTTCAGACAAATGCGACAACGTCGTTTCCCCGTTTGTGAGTATGGATAGCTTCAACGCGCCATCCTCCTTTCCGTAATCCATAAATCATTATTTTTAGATCAACGTCCGTACAGCTCGTTCGATACTCCCAGCCTCCAATTGTTCTAACCGGTAATACCGCGCTTGCATCGCTTCCGCCAGCTTGCGGGCATAGCCGAATCGTACTACACCATCCTCCGTATCGATCACAAGTGTGCGTATGCCAGCCGCTGCGATGCGTTGTGCAGCTTGCAGGCTTTCCTGCCATGGATCACCTGCCGCTTCTGCGCTGACGTTCGCCTTTCCATCGGTCATGACGATCATCGCGGGGATGAGTCCACTTCTTCTATTTAACAAAGGGCGGATCGCCATAAGTCCCTTTTCCAGTCCAATACCTAGCGGAGTTTTCCCGCCAGCTGGCAGCGTCCTCAATTTGCGTTCCGCGAGCTCTACACTGCGTGTCAACCCGAGCAGCAATTCAGCTTGTTGATCGCGAAAGGCAATCAAGCCCACATGGTCACGCTGCCGGTACGCATCACGAAGTAAAGACAATACCGCACCTTTGACAGCCTTCATTCTCTTATTTGCATTCATCGAACCGCTGGCATCGACGACGAATAGCAAAGCAGTTCCTGTCTTGTTTTCCCTAACCTTCACACGCACATCTCTCGGCTCAATCCATAGCTTTAAATTCTTGTTATAAGAACTTGTTTGTTGCTTACGTATCCGCTGAAAGGGAGCCGCCATACGAAGCGTAGCATCAAACGCAATGTCTCTTAGAGGGCCGCGTGGCATCGCAGCCCGCACATATCGACCGTTTACCGTTCCTACTGACGCTTGATTTCGTTTCCCAGTTTGCGCTTGTTTCATTGGATGCGGCGAGGTAAAGACGAATGGCTGCACAGCGATTTCCCGTCCAACGGCTTCCACTACAGCCCGCGCCTCTGAGGAAAGAGATTGTCTACTATCGGCTTCGCCGTTGTGGTCGCCCCCAAGTTGTGCAGGCGAAGCGAATTGTGACCGGTCAACTTGCTCGCCGTTTGTCGCATTATTCTCTCCTTCCGCTTGGCTTTCTCTTTGGCTTTCCTTATCGCGATGCGATCCTGGTGATGGATGATCGCCATTCGAATCATGCTTCGTTTGCTCTTGATCCGGCAAGTCTCCAGGCGACTTCCCTCGCGACACTTCCGGTTGAGATGCTGCACGCATCCGGTGCGGCAGCACAAAGCCCGCCGCTTCTTGCAGATGTTCCTGTGTCGTCTCGCTAAGACCCTCCCAAGCTGTGATCGTACGGACCGCTTCGATCAGCAGGATGTCCGCGCGGTGTCCCAGACAGCCAGCTTCCTCAGCGATTTCGGCAGCCAAACGTAGCAGCTCTCCATCAATATGTACAGCAGGCAGCCGAGTCCTAGCCGCTGCGATACGTGCTCTCAATTCCTTCGTTTCCGATTCATAAGCTAGGCGAAACGACTCAGGATCTTGTTCGAAGGCGAGCAAGCGGCTTGCGATTTCCGTTCGCTCCGCAAGGTCCGCCGAGGTTTCCAGTCGCACATATAGCCCGCAGCGATCAAACATCGCCGGCAGCGGCTTCCTATCGTCCGGACTCATAGCTGCGAACAAGCAGAATGCTGCACTGTCAAGGCCACTTCTTCGCTCAGAGCTCTTGCGGACATGCCCATGCGCGGGCTCGCCCGCCACATTGTCGCCAGCAGTCAGGACCGCTTTCATTAACCTTTCGGGCATGATATGCGCATTGTCTACCGTGACGATGTGCCCATCCGCAGCTGCAAGCAAGCCGGGTACAAACGTTCGTTTGCCGCTGCGGACAGCAGCTGCCATATCCCAGTCGCCCCAAAGCCGTTCCTCATCCACGTTCAAAGGAATGTTAATGACGTTAAGTTCCGGCAGAAGCTCTGTAACACCATGGATGAGCGTGGACTTCGCCGTTCCTGGTGGGCCTGCCAGCAGCACCCCCTTTAATCCCGGATTTACAGCATGAAGCAGCAGCGCCTTTTGCGCACGTTCTTGACCGACTACAGCACAGAACGGATACAAGTGAGGCTTAACTTGCATGGGTGACCTCGGACAGAAGGTCGCCGAGCAGCTCGCGTATCGTCTCGTGGTCATATGCTCCCTCTTCGAACGGCCGCTTGCGCATGCGATGCGGCATCACCATCATCGCCGCTTCTACCATATCGTCTGCCACGATCTGCGTTCTTCCCTGGAATGCAGCCATCGCCATGGCGGTTTTCATTAACATGATATCCGCACGATGTCCGTCTACCTTCAGCCGAATGCCGACTGCGGCGGTCCATTTCAGTAACTCCTCGGACGGTTTGATCTGCTCGAGCAGCTGACGCGCTCGTTCTATCCGTTCCCGAAGCTCTAGTTGTTGCGGCTCATAACGTCTTCGGAATTCGTCTGGATCTGCTTCGAATGCTAGGCGCCGGCGAATGACCTCCATTCGGCTCTCCACATCTCGTTCCCCATTCACCTCTACTGAAAGCGCGAAGCGATCCAGCAGCTGCGGCCGCAGCTCCCCTTCCTCCGGGTTCATCGTACCGATCAAGATAAAGCGGCTCGGATGCGAGTAGGAGACGCCTTCTCGCTCAACGGTGTTCACCCCCATGGCTGCTGCGTCGAGCAGCGCATCGACGATCGCATCATCGAGTAGATTGATTTCATCCACGTACAAAATATGTCCATGCGCCTTCGCTAACAGTCCCGGCTCGAACTTTTTCTCTCCTTCTCGAATCGCATGCTCGATATCCAATGTGCCGACGACGCGATCCTCCGTAGCATGTACGGGCAAATTCACGACGCTCAGCTCCGGCATTAAGTCCGCGATTGCGCGTACGGCCGTCGATTTGGCTGTGCCTTTCTCCCCGCGGATCAAGATGCCGCCGAGCTTCCGATTGACAAGATTAAGCAGCAGCCCTTTGCGCATCAAGTCCTGTCCGACGATTGCCGCGAACGGATATACGTCTGCTTTCCCCTCCATGTTGATCCTCTCCTTTGTAAATGTTTTAGACATTCGTTATTTGACTGCTGCGATTGCGGGTTGAGCTGAGAAATCAACCGCCTCAAGCAGCCCTTCGATATGGCAATGCATGCGACCGCTTCGATCATCCCTTCCTACGCTCCCTCTCACACCGAACACATCGCGCAGCATGCGATCGGTGATGACTTGCTCCGGCGGTCCGCTGGCATACATTTCGCCAGCTCGCATCACCAACAATTCATCGGAGCAAGCTGCAGCATGGTTGAGATCGTGCAGGACCATGACGATCGTAATGCTATATTTGCGATTCAGATCGTGGACTAGCTCCATAACCTCCCACTGGTGATTGACATCGAGATAGGTCGTCGGTTCATCTAATAAGATGAGCCCCGATTGCTGTGCCAAGGTCATGGCAATCCATACGCGTTGCCGTTCTCCGCCGGATAAGTTAGACAGCTTTCGCTCCGCGAAGGGTAGCGTTCCGGTCTGAGCCATGGCCCATTCGACAATCTTCTCGTCTTCCTTGCGCTTTGCGCCCCATACAGGCTGATGAGGAAAACGTCCGTAACTGACCAGCGAACGCACGGACACGTCCGGCAGAGATGCTTGACTTTGCTGAAGCATTGCCATATGCCGTGCCAACTGCCGACGGGGATAGCTGTCGAGCAGTCTGCCTTGCAAGAGCACCTTTCCTTGCGCAGGCTTTAATTGACCGGCGCAAGTTTTGAGCAAGGTGCTTTTGCCGCTGCCATTCGGACCGATAATGCTGTAAATTTTTCCGACCTCCACCTGCCAATTCAGCGAATCCAGCACCGTACGGTTGTGAAGCCTCACGGACACGTCTTCCAAGCGTAACAACGTCATCTCGCTTCCCTCCTTAGCAAATATAGAAAGAACGGCGCCCCCAAAGCTCCCATCATAATGCCGACCGGCAGCTCCAAAGGAGCAAACATCAAGCGGGCGAGTGTATCGCAAAATGTCACAACGGCCGCTCCAAGCAGCACGGATGCAGGAAGTAAGAACCGATAATCACTGCCGATCAGCAAGCGGGCTGAATGCGGAACGATCAGACCGACGAAGCCGAGCAGGCCGACGACGCTGACCGCGCTTGCGGCAAGCAAGGTAGCGAGCGCCGTCAGGAAGAAGCGAGCTGCTTCCACCGACAAGCCGAGGCCGCGTGCATTGGAATCACCAAGGGCAAGTATATTCAAATGTGAACTGCCAATGAACGCCAGGCTCATGCCAATGAGCGAATAAGGCAGAATGATTTCAAGCTCTGGCCAGCTTTTGGCGGACAAGCCGCCAACCATAAACACGAGGGCACCGTTCACCCGATCGCTAAAGAAAATTAACAATGCGGAGATGCCGGAGCCGAGAAAGGCGGACACGGCCACGCCTGCAAGTATGAGGCGCACCGGCTGTACACCGTCCTTCCAGGCAAGCAAATAAATGATGGCAGCAGCTCCGGAAGCGCCAAGAAAAGCGATTGGTGTCAGCATCGACCATAGATGAGGAAATAAAATGAGAACGATGATGCCGAATAATCCTGCTCCAGATGACACGCCGATGATGTGCGGATCTGCCAGCGAGTTCCGCATCACGCCTTGCAAGAGCGCACCGGACAGTGCCAGATTAGCTCCAACGAGCATGCCCACTAACGTTCGAGGCAGCCGAATGTTCCACACAATTTCCTTCATTGGACCGTCATAACCGTGAAAGACATATAACCAAATCTCTGACAACGAAATGCGGACTGCTCCGGTACCGATGCTGAATCCAGTAGCGAGGATTGCCGCAGCCGTCAAAGCGACAATGACAAGAATGCCTTTGGACATCGGAATACGGAAAGCATTAATGACCATTCTCATATGTATCCGGATAAACAAGCTTAGCCAAATATTCGACTGATTCACTTAATCGAAATCCCGGGTTTGAGAGAAACCGATCAGACGGCAAGATGACCATACGGTTTTCCTTCACAGCACGCAGCGATGTCCATGCAGGTTGGCTGGCCAGATCGGATTGAATTTTCTTCTCCCCATCTTCTCGCGCCCCGTGGATCAGAATAAAAACATAATCCGGATTTAGCTCGACGATTTTTTCCAGACTAAATGGTGCAGTCGACGGACTGTCGCTTGCTGCTTCCCATGTTTCCGCCAAATTGTTCATATGCAGCATAGTTGCGACCTCGATTCCGACGGTATCTTGCCGCTGCACAGAAAGGCTGTTAGGGGTCACGTTCAGCATGATGAAAGTTGGTGCATCACTGGCCGGTACCCGGGCAGTCCATTCACGAATTTCCTGATCCAAATCGGCAAGTGCTTCCCTAGCTTTGTTTTCCGTCCCAGAGAGCTGACCGAACAACACCGCTTTTTGTTGCAAATCTGCATATGTACTCAGATTGAACAGGGCGAACGGCACGTTACTCGCATCCAAAATCGCCGTTAACTCACGGTGAAACACCACAGAGCCGATCACGAGATCAGGCTTTAAAGCAAGTAGCTTCTCCGTATTGACGGTCGTCATTCCCCCGACTTCTTCGATTCGCTCCGCCTCATCCGGCACCGTTCCACCCGGTGATGTGGCGTGGGCAATGGCGTGACCGTCAACCGAATAAAGCAAATCCAATAGCTGCGGCGATAGGACGATGATGCGCTGTGGTTGCTCAGGCAGCCGAATCTCCCTTCCAGTGTCGTCTTCGAACGTGAGAAACGACTCCCTTTCCTCCGCATCATGAACAGATACAGGTCTAGACTCCGCTGACGGCGATAACTCCAATGCATCACGATTATTGTCGCTCGCAGGATTGGACGGCGCTGCACAACCGGATACGAACATAACTCCTGCTAGCAGTCCTCCGCTCCATTGGCGAAGTAAATTTTGCCGCTTGTATGCATGCATCACTTTGAACCTCCTGTCTTTTGATTCATACAACACTTCACTCAAAATGATGTTAATCGTAATCATTACGATTAACTCATGCATATTGTAACAGCGACTACTTTTATATGTCAACCACTTCGTAATGTTTACTATTAATTTTTTGAAAATCAAAAGGACTTGACGGTTACAAAGGTTCCACAAGGTTTAGGTGGGAGGATGGCAAATATGCTGTAACGCCACCTCTATCGATGCCCCACCCTTTAATGCGTAGCTTGCAAATACATGACGGAATGTATGGCTAGTAAAATCAATTAATTCGTTGTTCTTATCTCGGATATTATGCTGTTTAATCCATGGTCGCAAATGATTCTTATTCCAATTTGAATGCGAAGCCAATCCAACCGGGTAGCCTTTTTTGCTTCTATTTCTTGACAGGAACAAATATGGAAGCCCTGATTCCTTTTGTAACGGCACTGCATATTCTTTGATTTTATCCAATGCGTATACTACTAGTTGATTCGCTGGCTTTGAAACCTCTACTGGTTCGGGACTCAACTTTCCAGTTGAATAAATTAGCATCGTATCGCCGCCTACTTGCTTGATTGAGGCGCTATAAATAGTGATCAACTCACTAATACGCAGTCCCAATTGAGTCAATATATTTAACTTATAATGTTATGTATTTTTTCGATTGAAACACTTACCCTTAGGATAAGCAGGGAGGTTGTAAATCGATGTCTGATTTAAAAAAACTGATCGGTGAAAAAATTCGTAGCATACGTAATAAAAAAAATCTGACCTTACTTCAATTAAGCCAAATAACAGGGCAACAAACCTCATATTTAACCGAAGTTGAACTTGGAAAAAGAAATCTATCCATTGATTCATTGGAAAAAATCATGGACGCTCTTAACATAAAGCCAGGAAATCTTTTAGATTTTCGAGAAATCGATCCAGATTCTCAGGAATTTGAGACCAGAACTGTCCTTGAGGTCCACTATCAATTTCTATTAGGGAAGAAGAGCGAAGATGTAAAGATGATCCATAAGGTAACAACGGAGATTTTCAAATCAATAGATGCCGCAGCGAGGTCTGAATAGCCATTTTTTATCGCCATTAACACAAAAAGAGCGTTTTCTTTTTTACACGGGATTTCGCTCTTGTATTTTCTTTAACTGTACCTGCCAATAATCGCTTCAATAATTTGTAAGTTTTAAGAGCTGACAGTATCCCTATGCAACGCTTAGCCATGTTTTAATTTGGTCTAATGTTGCCTCACTTTTGGCTTGGTTGTAAATATATTCAATCATGTCGTGCTTTTTCTGGATACGGTAGTGATGTAACCCATCGTTTAAACTTCCTTGGCTGTCATACTGGTAATATAACGTAGAAAACATGAGCAGGGTCAAGTAACGATCAATCGCCTGAGTAGATCGAACCTGGTAACGATCCATGGCCGGTTGTACTTTCGCAGTTCGAAAATACGTTTCAATGTCCCAACGTTTGCTGTAATAGCATAGAATCTCTTCATTGCTTAGTGAAATATCCGTGCTCAGAAAGGCCTTCATCAGCTTAGATTCAAAGCCATCTCCCTCTTTCCAACATAGGAGCAGGGCGGCATTTTCCAAGAGATTGAGCTTCCCTTCATAGCGATATACTCGGTAAGCGGAGGAGCCGATCGTTCTCCAGACCTTCAGCTCCTTTAAAATACCCAATTGGACAACCAACCAGCCTAGGTTATAACCAGGTTTCTGAAAATCCCGATCTCAAAAGTAAAAAAAGCGCTTGAAAACCCAAACGCTAGGTGTTATTCATGATAAAATGGCGGCGAAATCCCTTTAAGCACTTAGTTCCAGAAATACTGCATCCGCGTATACCCGACATCCCATGCTTTCATGTCGCCCTTAATCGTGATCTTCAGCTCATCCCCCGGCTCAAGCGGAATCTTGAATAGCGAAGGGAACAGATCAGGATGAGTACGCTGAAGTTCTCCAGAATTGCTCATGATCTCCCTGTCATCCCGAGTAACACTGATACTACCGGAATAATCCGTTGGTTCGGGGCATCCGTAATCGAAGGAGAAAATCGTCTGTCCCTCAGACTTGTACGTGAACGTTCTGGAATCTCCGCCTTCAGCGCCATATAGGTTATAGCGGAGCGGTATCTTCTGTCCGTTGATTTGAATACTGTCCGGTTTGTCTCCGGTGGATGAATTGCCCGAGTTGTCCGTCCATTCAGTGATCGCCACAAACGGACCCTCTACTTTAGTTGTTATTTTGTCTACCGCCGCCCCTAATCCCCATAAAGCTATAAAAAGAACCATACCCGATATAGCCGTTGCCACCAGATTGCGCCCGAGGCTCCGGTAACGGAAACCAAGCTTGTACGCCCCAAAACCGAGGGCTGCTCCAATCGAATTCTGAAGAGCGTCGTTGATATCGAAGCTGCCCAGGAATGTAAGGGCCTGGATCGTTTCCAGCACAAGAATCGCGATGAAGAATAAGATGATGAACCGGACAAAGCTGACCCGGTATAGCCATGGAATCAATATACCGAAAGGAATAAACGCAATAGTGTTCCCGAAAGCCACCATACTCATTAGGTTGGGATGCAGGAGATCAGCTGGAGACGGCAAACTAATAAAGTTCTCGGGCATGAAAATAAAGGTGTAGCTGGAAATTTGCTCCGAAGCCTCTCCTCTGCCGAAAGCGAAGAACATAAAATAAAGTACAATAATGGTATAGACAATAGTTGCGGTTAGTAAAATTTTGCGTTGTTTGACCATGCTTAACTCCTCCACTCTATTTTTCCACTTGTCACTATAACCTACTTGCCTGTTTCATGAAACCCCCACCCCTTAGCTTGATTAACTTTACTTGCCCAAATTCAGTTCTATGAAATGTAAAAAGAGACACCCTTGACTCTCTGACCAACCACTCCACGCAGAGGAGAACATGATATGTCTCATACGTTTATCACAACAAAATCATTGGAACAATCGGTCGGAACAATGGAAACTTCCGCTCCCCTGCATGATACACGCCGCTCATGCTTACTTGATGCAGGGTTTGAACCGGTGATCCGACTTATAGACGTCCGCATTACACACAAGAGCTAAGCATCGCAAGGCATGTAGAATTCAAGGCAATATCTTCACCCAGCGATTAGTTTCTGAAGTATTTGGCGAGTCATGAATGTGATCGGTCGG